>NZ_JACHKG010000034.1:0-58136 GCF_014203995.1 Paenibacillus sp. JGP012
GGACACCCTTGCCCTTGGCTAACAGTTCCTACTGCCAAGCCTGTAGCGGACTTTCACCGCCAAGTTATCGCCCGTGCCGGGCGCACTATAAAAAACCGCTGTGCATTTAAAACTGCACAGCGGTTTTTGTATCTTTTGGAAAAAGTGGTACAAAAATGAATATATTAACTTTAAGAGATTTAACATCTGGTACCACGTAACTTTGGTTGTGAGACACCCGGTAACTTTGATTACGAAGCGTTTGATCCACTCTGGTCGTCAGGACTGCCGCTCGCGTCGTTGAATTTCTGCAAGCGCTCCTCGATATCACTGCTTGTTTTTAGAGCGAAACATTTACGTGCTTCCTCTTTCGCATCCGAAGCGGTGGTATTCAATACTCTGTGCTTCACACGCAGCAGTGATTGTGGAGACATGCTCAAGTGACGAATTCCCAGCTCCAGCCATAACGGAACGGAACGCTCGTCCCCTGCCATCTCTCCGCACACACTGACATCGATGCCTGCCGTATGCGCCGCATCCACCGTTGCCCTTAGCATACGCAGGACAGCGGGATGATACGGATGATACATATGAGCAATCTGTTCATTCATCCGGTCTACAGCCAGCACATACTGAACGAGATCGTTGGTCCCGATACTGAAGAAGTCCGCTTCTTCAGCAAGCAAGTCTGCAATCATCACGGCAGCCGGGACCTCAATCATGATGCCTACCTGAATGTTTGCATCATAGGCCAAGCCCCTTTCATCCAGATCAGCCATCGCTTCCCGAAGGATTTCGTTGGCTTGTTGCAGCTCCTCGACGGATGAGATCATCGGATACATAATCTTCACATTGCCTGCTGCACTGGCGCGCAAAATCGCCGTCAGCTGTGTTTTGAACAGATCTTTGCGATCCAGACTGATCCGAATGGCACGATACCCGAGGAACGGATTATCTTCCTCTGGCAATTCGAAATAATCCAGCTGTTTGTCGCCTCCAATGTCCAAAGTACGTATGACAACGGGCTGTCCGGCTGTTTTCTCGGCAACCAGACGGTACACCTCATACTGCTCCTGCTCACCCGGGAAGGTTGCACGATCCATATACAGGAATTCGGTGCGGAACAATCCAACACCCTTGGCCCCATGCTTCAGCGCCAGATCAAGCTCCTTCACAGAGCTGATATTGGAAGCAAGCTGCAGCACAGCCCCATCTTTGGTTACGGCATCCACCGTAGCAAGCACCTGAAGCTGCTCTTTTTTCTTCAGCTCTTTGTTGCGCAGCATCGTATATCGATCAATCGTTTTGCGGTCAGGTTCAGTAAATACCAGGCCATTATCCCCATCCACCACCAGCAAGTCCCCTGTCTCTACGGGCAGGTCAAGACTCGCCTCCAGCCCGGAAACGAGCGGGATGCCCAGTGCACGCGCCATAATGGCCGAGTGTGAGGTTTTGCCGCCAATCAGTGTAACGATGCCTAATACATAACTTGGATTCAGATGCGCAAGCTGTGACGGAGACAACTCCTTCGCAACGAGAATGTATGGCTGTGTATCTGAAGGAAGTGTAATCTCCGGCGCGCCCAGCAGGTGCTTGAGCAGACGGTTGCCGACATCCTTGATGTCGATCGCCCGCTCCTTCATATATTCGTCTTCCAGCAGGTCAAACATGGTGACAAAATGGTCTATCGCTTCTTTTACCGCAACCTCTGCCGCCTTGTACTGGCGCTCAATAATACCGCGAATTTCGTTCATGAACACCGGATCTTCCAGAATCGCCAGATGTGCATCAAAGATGCTGGATTCCTCCGGGCCCACCACTTCCCTGAACTCATTTTTGATATATTCAATCTCGTGCTTCGATGTCCGTATACCCTCGTACAGCCGTTCGAATTCCTGGGCGAGATCTACCGAATCCATCTTCTGGTCCGGCAGATCCCATTCCCAGCTGGGCAGGACAAATGCTTTGCCGATGGCGATGCCTGCAGCTCCATTGATGCCTTGTATCTTCATTCTACCCCTCCAACGTTCCTGTCATAGAGCACCACGGACATGACGGATGCCTGACCTTTCTTCACTTGCTTGAATGGAGCAAAACTCCATGATTTAACGCGATCCGGGTTGGTGATTACCATCGGAGTCGTTAGTGACGCCGCCTGCTCACGCAATACCGCCAGATCAAATTTGATGAGCAGCTGTCCAGGCTCTACTGTATCGCCTTCCTGCACAAACGCTTCAAAATGCCCCTTCAGCTGTGAGGTGTCAATCCCGATATGAAGCAGGACCTCCAGCCCCTCTCTCGTGGAGATGCCAAGGGCGTGCATCGTCGGATACAAGTGCATAATCGTTCCGAACACAGGTGACACCAGTTCTCCACGCTCCGGCACAAAGGCAACACCGTCTCCCACCAGCTTGGCTGCAAAAATCTGATCCGGCACTTCCTCAATCGGCAGCATCCTGCCTTGAACCGGCGCTGCAAACAATACCTGCTGCAGATCCCGTTCCAGCAGCTTGGCAATCTCCTCCCGAATCAATTCCGAATAGGTGCCAAATACGACCTGAACGTTGCCGCCGCCCAGCTTGATCAGACCTGCTGAACCCAGATTTTTCATCGCGCCTGTATCGATCAAACGATCGTCATGAACCGTCAGACGCAGACGTGTAATACACGCCTCTACCTGCACGATATTGCTTTTTCCACCCAACGCTTCGAGAATCAACGGCGCCTGATAAGGGATATTGCCTACCCAATCTTCCAGCACAGACCCTTCTTCCCGTCCAGGCGTCGGTATTTTGAACGTGCGAATCGCCCAGCGGAACAGAAAATAATAGACCAGCCCATATAGTATGCCAATCGGAATAAGCTTCCAAGCATTTTCAGACAGATGAAAATTGAGTATGTAGTCAATGACACCCGCCGAGTATGAGAAGCCGTGACGTATATCCAGCCAGTAACTAAGCCACATCGCCACCCCGGACATCACTGCATGTACGATAAACAGATACGGAGCCGCAAAAAGAAAAGCAAACTCAATCTGCTCGGACACCCCTGTTAAAAAACAGACGAGTGCAGACGTAAGAAATGTTTTTCGGATCTTCGGCTTCAGGTCTTCCCTGGCCTCCTGAATAATCGCAAGTGCAATTGCAGGAATAGCAAACATCATAATTGGAAAGAGCCCCGCCATAAAATACCCAGCAGAAGGATCACCCGCGAAGAAACGTGGCAAATCTCCCTGTACAATCTGACCACCCGGTGTTTCGTAAGTTCCCAGCTGGAACCAGAATACGTTATTAAGCAGATGGTGAAGCCCGAAAGCTACCAGCACCCGGTATAATACGCCATAGATGAACAGCCCGAAGCCGCCAAGACTGTATTCCCAGGTTGCAATGGAGTTCAATCCCTCTTGCAGGATGGGGGCAAGCCACAACATAAACCAGGAAAACAGGGCCGAGCAGAGCCCGACGATAAGCAAAACAAACCTTGAACCACCGAAAAATTGTAATATTTCGGGCAGTTTAATGCTTTTGAACCGATTATGCATGCCTCCGGCAAAGGCGCCGAGAATAATTCCAATTAATGAAGCAGGCTGTACTGTACCATCACCGAAGTGTTTCGTGACCTGATCATAAATAACGATACCAGCCAGCGCTGCGAGTCCCGCTTGCCCGGCCTGGTTGGAGAGTCCAAGCGCCACGCCAACAGCGAACAAATACGGCAAAAAATAAAAAATACCGTGTCCGGCCACGGTAGACACTTCACCAACCACTCCCAAGCCCCAGGCGTTCCAGGGCAGACTGCCCACACTGAGCAGAATGGCGGCAGCGGGCAGGACCATTGTAGGCAGCATAACCGCTCTTCCGAGCTGCTGCAAGGATCCGAGCCAATTCATGGCGACCTCTCCTTTCTATCCTAGATGGTAAGCTTTGCGCAGCATTTTGTCAAAGCAAAAGCAGCATGTTGGACACGAAAAATCCCGTGATTTGGAGAGATCACGGGATGCTCATTAGAACTCTAAGTTGAATATGTGATGCCATGAACGAATTCATAACTTCAGCACGGCCTGTTAGCCCCGGCCAGCGCCACGCAGAACGATGGAATCCTCTACCTTGATACAACGATTGGTTACGGCGGTCATGCCGTTCTCTGCCGCAATCTGGACAGCCTCATCACTATGAATACCAAGCTGGAGCCATAACACATTAGCCTTGATTGCAGCAGCTTCCCGAGCGACTTCCGCACAAAACTCATCACGCCGAAAAACATTCACAATGTCCACCGGCTCCGGGATATCTGCAAGGGTGGCATATACCTTTTCGCCAAGAATCTCTCCTTGTGCCTGCGGATTCACAGGAATGATACGGTATCCCCTGCTCTGCATCGCTTCCGCAACCATATACGAGGTACGATCCGATTTGTCCGATAAGCCGACTACAGCGATGTTGCCTGCATTGCGCAAAATATGTCCGATTTCTTCGCGAGTAGGGTTGTTAAATTCCATGTTCAAGCACCATCCTTTTCTGCTTAACGTGTTAATTTACTCTTTTACCCATTCAACCGAGGCGCCAAGCGCCTGCAAATGATCAAAATATTGCGGATATGACTTGGCTACATGGTGTGCATCCCGAATACGGAGAGGCTGCTTGGCACGAAGACCTACGACCGTAAGGGCCATAATAACGCGGTGATCATAGTGAGCATTGATCTCTACACCGCCCTCGACACCTTCAGGACGTCCGTGCACGATAATCTCGGCCTGACGCTCCTCCACGTTCGCTCCCGCCTTGCGCAGTTCATTCAAATAATCCGTAATTCGGTCACATTCCTTGTAACGCAGGTTCTCTACATTATAAAACCGTGACGTGCCTTCCGCAAATACAGCCGCAGCTACCATGGCCAACACAGCATCTGTAGCAGCATCTCCGTCGAACTCAATCGCCTTTAAGCGACCGTTTCCTTGAACATGAACGATGTCATTTTCATGAGTAAGCGGCACCTCCATCATGCGCAGCACATCAACAATGGCACGTTCCCCTTGTTTACTCTGCTCCATCAATCTGAGGATCTTCACATCCGAATGGGTAACCGCTGCGGCAGCAAGAACAGCAGCGGAGCCCGGATAGTCTCCTTGAACGGTGTATGTTGTTGGCTTGTATGCTTGTCTGCCAGGAACTCGGAACGACATGTAGTCCTCGCTTGCATGAATAACGATACCGGCTTGTTCAAGCACTTCCAGCGTCTGCCCGATGACCACTTTCGATTTCAGGTCGTTCAGAACCTCGATTGTGCTGTCTTCAGCAAGCAGAGGTGTCACAAACAGCAGGGCGCTCAAATACTGGGAACTTACCGAGCCGGACACCCGAATGTGTCCACCCTTGGCCTGACCGCCTTTAATGGTGATTGGAAGACGTCCTTGCTGATGTTCGACCTGTACACCCATTTGACCCAGAGCATCAATCAGATCGTCATGGGGACGTTTACCCAGAGAATCGGGATACGTATTCACAAAGGTAACCTTAGGGCACAGCGCTGTAACACCCATCAGGAAACGAAGCACTGCACCGGCATTGCCAACATTTAATTCGCGCACATCGCGAGGGTGGCTGCCAAAGCCTTGAATAACGATTTTGCTGTCATCCTCTTCCAGCACCGCGCCAAGATCGCGAATACATCTGCGCATAGCGTCACTGTCCTCGCTATGCGCAGGGAAGTGAATGGTGCTCGTTCCTTCCGCCAGCGCAGCAGCCAGCAGGTAACGAGTTGTGTAGTTTTTGGAGGACAAGGCTCCGATTTCCCCATTCAGCACAGGGGTAGGGTTAACGATAACGTCCATGGATGATATTCTCCTTTTATAATGTTAGTGAGAAAGCTGTAATAACTAGTGTAAGGCTGTACCAAGGTGCAGGGTCAGATAAGGCCAAATTGACATCCCCCGTATCCCTTGGGTATCATGAATAGGCGTTAAGTCCATATAGAAAAGAGGACCTGAATATGACACAAGTCGCTGAAATTCAAACATCTGAGCTGCGCCGCCGTTTACAGGCAGGAGAGAAGCTGCAGATGATCGACGTCCGCGAGGATGAAGAAGTCGCACAAGGCATGATCGAGGGGGCCAAGCATATTCCTCTGGGACAGATTCCCGATCGCTTGTCCGAGATTGATAAATCGGGCGAGATCATTATCATCTGCCGCAGCGGTTATCGCAGCGAACGAGCTTGTGAATATTTGCAGCAGCTCGGCTATGATGGCTGTACGAATATGGTTGGCGGCATGCTTCAATGGGAGCAGGAAAACTAACCTCCGAAGCGGGCCGCAGGGCCCGTTTTTTGATACATTCTACTCACTACGCAATTCTATATAAATTGAACTGTTATTTACATCTTCAATTCAATTTACAACTCATTCAACTGCAGCGATCACAAGCTTAGACGCGGTAATGCGCTAAAATTAAACGAGTCACTTCGGCCGCAGACAGCGCCGTTGTATCCACTGTGTAATGTGCGAATCGATAAGCATCTTTGCGTTCTTCCATAATCGTGCGAATTCGTTCCTCCGCGTTGCCCGCCAGCAATGGACGGTTATCACAGCCGCTAACACGTTCTACAATAACTGCAGGGTCTGCTGTCAAGGCAACGACCCATCCGTTGTTCGACATCACTTCGCAGTTCTCTGCCCGAAGCACAACGCCGCCGCCAGTCGCAATGACCTGTGCATCGTTTTCCAGCACCGAGCATAACATTCGGCTCTCGGCTTCGCGGAAATATAACTCTCCCTTGGCCGTAAATAATTCCGGAATCGAACAGCCTTCCTCCTGCTCCACCGCAGCATCCACATCAATGAGCTGATACTCCAGTTCCTGTGAAAGCATCTGGGCTACAGTTGACTTGCCGGTTCCCATCATGCCGATGAGAATAATATTTTTAGACTTGCTCAAGGTGTACACTCCTTTAATTCAAGCATTTCGTGAGCATTTTTTCCCTATCATAACACAGCCCTGCGAACGGGGGAAGGCCATGCCTATACCGACAAGGCTTTTCGACCATCTCTAGCACACGCGCTTCCTACTCTTGGTCGCTGTACTTCTCCAACTTGATCGCCTGAAGGTCCAGTTTCCCTCTCAAAAAAGTAAAAAGGACCTGGCGGTGTCCGGAATGAATCCGGCCCTCCAGGTCCCTATTATTATTCTACGGTTGAAGCTTACTCCATCCAGTTGTGGTGGAAGCTGCCTTCTTTGTCCACACGTTTGAATGTGTGTGCGCCGAAGTAGTCGCGTTGTGCTTGCAGCAGGTTTGCTGGCAGACGCTCTGTACGGTAGCTGTCATAGTAAGACAGCGCGCTGGAGAAGCCTGGTACCGGAATACCTTGTTTCACCGCTACAGCAACAACTTCACGCCATGCATCCTGATAGGATTCCACGATGTTTTGGAAGTACGGATCAAGCAGCAGGTTTTTGAGGGCTGCGTCTTTGTCGTATGCTTCCTTGATGTTTTGCAGGAACTGCGAACGGATAATGCAGCCGCCGCGGAAGATCATCGCGATGTTGCCGTATTTCAGATCCCAGCCATACTCGTCGGATGCGGCACGCATCTGTGCGAAGCCTTGGGCGTAGGATACGATTTTACTTGCGAACAGCGCTTTGCGCACGCTCTCGATGAACGCTTTTTTGTCACCGGAGAATGCTTCGGCTTTAGGTCCGTTCAGAATTTTGCTTGCCGCGATACGCTCGTCTTTCATGGCTGACAAGAAACGGGAGAATACGGATTCCGTAATCATGGACAACGGTACGCCGAGATCCAGCGCGCTTTGGCTTGTCCATTTGCCTGTTCCTTTTTGTCCAGCCGCATCCAGAATGACATCCACCATCGGTTTGCCGGTTTCCGGATCGTATTTGGAGAAAATGTCTGCCGTAATCTCGATCAGATAGCTGTCGAGTTCACCTTTGTTCCAGTCCGTGAAGATTTCGTGTAGTTCCTCTACAGAAACGTTCAATACGGATTTGAGCAGGTGGTACGCCTCTCCGATCAATTGCATGTCACCATACTCAATGCCGTTATGTACCATTTTTACATAATGTCCGGCACCGTCCGGTCCGATATATGTACAACATGGGTCGTCACCAACTTTGGCCGAAATCGCCGTCAGGATCGGTTCCACCAGTTTATAAGCACTCTCCTGTCCGCCTGGCATAATGGAAGGGCCTTTCAGTGCGCCTTCTTCACCGCCGGATACGCCTGTACCGATGAAGCGAATGCCTTTGTCCTCCAGCTCTTTGCTGCGACGAACCGTGTCAGGGAAATATGCGTTTCCGCCATCAATGATGATGTCGCCCTCATCCAGGTGTGGAAGCAGCTGCTCAATCGTTGCGTCTGTTGCTTTACCCGCTTGTACCATGATCAGAATTTTGCGCGGGGACTCCAGGGAGGATACGAACTCTTCAATGGAGAATGTACCTGTGAGGTTTCTTCCTTCAGCTTCCTTCAGCAGGTCATGTGTCTTCTCTGGCGAACGGTTGAATACCGATACCGAGAATCCTCTGCTTTCAATATTAAAGGCCAAATTTTTACCCATGACTGCCAGGCCGATTACGCCGATTTGCTGTTTTGTCATCTGGTCCTCCATCCTTTGCTCCAATTAATTTTATTGAAAAAAATCTCAACAATACACCCATTTTAACGGTTTTATGTATGAAAGTGAACCCCGCGCCCTTGCCTGGCAGCGATAAAACGTCTCAATTTGCAAAGCTGTTCATCGTATTTTCATAAAATACGTTATTATAGTAAGAGCAACGAATCTTTAGCATAAATGGAGGAGCTTGCAAATGGCCTTTGCACAACTTTCAAATGAAGAACAGTTTTCGCTCGATATCCGAAGAACCTTTCTTTTGGGAGCTTATATGAATGAATGGGGCATGCCCGAGAGCAGAATAATCCTTTCCCAAACAGAGCGAAACATTCATGTGGAAATTTATTATTTCCCTGCAACGATGCAGTCCGGCATTTCCCGATTTGTCACTGTGAACTTGTCTCAAGCCACACGGCCATCAGGGGAACGAGTCGCCGCAGAGTGGATGCTTGCGCTGCCCACGGAACTAGGGGGTGCAACGGTGGAGCAAGTCAACACTTATGCAGCGGATTTGATTACTCACCATATCGAAAACGCTCCGAACTCCAGCATCCCGCGTGTGATGAAACCAAGTGCACTTGCACCAGAAGCATGGAATGCGACTGCCCTGTTAATCGACGAGCTGCGGGGAGAAAATGAATCTCTCGAACAAATTTACACCGGTCAGGAGAAGGTGCCTCTGTTGTGGATTATCCCGATCACTGCACATGAAGCCGACCTGATTCTAGATCAAGGGATTGATGAATTCGATGTGCATGTAGAGAATAGCGACTACTCTGTTATTGATCCCCTCCGTCCGTAGAAAGAGACGAAGCTAACAGCTCTCCACAAACTCACGATGCAGCTTGCATTAAAACATTCATTACAACATTAAAGGGCTGGCCCTTAGCCATGGACATGACCTTCGGGAACAGCCCCTTTCAACGTAAAGCGATACTCAAACACCTCTGCCTCATCCTTCCAGCATCAACAGATGTCCGGACAATCGCCGCAGTGCCTCACGGCAGGCGTCAGCCTTCTCTGTATTATGGATCTGCATAGCATCGTGAAGTCGCTCCAGCTCATCATCAATTTCCATGCGCAGCAGCATCAGCCGCTCTTCGCCTTCGCGCGAGAGGAACATCTCTTCCATCTCTTCCGCCGTCGGCGCAGGTTCCTTTTGAAAAATAACCCTTTGCTTGAAGCCTGACACTTCCACCAGACGGATCACTTCGCCAAATAAAATATTCTCCACCGTCATCTGCTGATCCTTGAAGCGTTTCACCACCGCATGCCCGCGTGTATCGCCAATCAGCTTCTCCAGCCACTCGGCAAGCCTCGCATCCTTGATCAGATAATCCCCTGTCATTTTGTAATTCCCGCTGCGCGTCTGTTGAAAACGGAGCTTTACCAGCTTGCGTCCGGTGCGGACTGACAGAATAAAGAAGGATTCGTCCTCGCTCCAATATAGTGAATACCCCTCACGAATGAGGTCTTTGATTAGATTTTGGATATGCCGACGGTTGAACCGCAGCTCCAGATTGCAATATTCAACTTCATAACTCTTGTTCACGGCACTCCCTCCATCTGTACCGGATCAACTCCGGCCTCAAGTTTCAAGCGCTTTTGTTACATCGGCTTACCCTATTTTATACTTCATTTTATGTAAGGGTACTTGGTTATTTGACTATTTTTCACCGAAACCGAATCCGGACTGCAGCTTTCCGCACATGCACAGGGGCAAGCTTCCCGATCGATACACTGTACAAGCAGATGAACAGGCTCTATTTTCGTTCGGACTGTGTTGACGCCTAATCATATGACTTGACCTTACATCATCAGATGTTGTAATTTATGCTCCGCTCTGCGAGACAAGACCCATTTGCACTAAATAACATGTGGCTGACATGAAAATCAACCCAAAAAGCCCCTCAGCCTGCCGGCCGATGGAGCTCCCTGATGATAATATACGTGTCTGCCCGATAAACGAGTATGATGAAACTATGCTGCCGGAGCGATTCGATATGGCTTGCGCGCTAATACAAAATGAACCACCGCCAGCCCCGCCATAACAAGAGCACTGGCAATAAACGGAGCCGGATGACTGATATGATCCCACAGCAGCCCGGATACAATGGGACCCACGACCATCCCTGACCCCTGCAGCGTTAGAAAAAAGCCCCAAATCGCTCCGCGCTCACCTTCGGGAATCAATGTGGCAACAAACGCATTCCATGCGGGCAGAATCATCGCATAACTGACACCAATCAGCATAACGATGCCAAAAACAACGGGAATAGCTGTCACTGTTGAGAAAATAAACAGGCTGACTGCCGCCATCAAAAATCCGATGTTCAGGAACGGTTTTGTGCCGAACCTGTCTACCATTTTCCCTACAGGCAGCAGTGCAATCACTGTAATGCCGCCCCCTGCAATAAGAAGCAGGCTGTACAGGTTAGGTGAGATGTTCAAATCTGTGCGTGTGTATAGTGTGATGACCGGGCTCAACAAGCCAATCACAAACGATTGCATAAACAGAGCCGGATATACGAGCGGATTCACGTTCAGCGTGCTCCGCACCCGATGCAAGGTCCGTCTGACGCTCTGCTGCAGCCGAATAAACGGCGTGAGCAGGTTCGGCTTGGCCGGGTACTTCGGTCTGGCTCTTTTTGCTGCCTCTCCAGCGCCTCCTGTTTCTCCAGTACGCTCTCCCTCAATCACAACTCTGCCCGGGAGAATCATCGCCACCAGAATGACCAGAATAGCACAGCCCATCAAAATCAGAAAAATCATACGATAATCATGATTGGTCCGTTCCAGCAGCCAGTTCATGCCGACAGGGCCGAGGCCTGTTCCTCCCAGGGCCGCCATCTCCAAAGCACCCATTGCAGTGCCATTTTTGTTCTGGGGGCCTGACATCGCGGTTACGCCCGTCATTGCACAAGGCCACAAGGGGGATGTTCCAATCCCCAGAATCAGACAAGCCATAGACAGGCCGAAGGCACTTTTGAGAAAAAGAATCATAATGACCGCTATTAATGTACAGATCAGAGCCGTAACCATCGTCGCTCGAAAGCCAATACGCTCTGCTGCCCAGCCCGAGGGTGCTCTGAACAGATTATCTCCAAGATATTGCAGGGCAAAAGCCACGCCAATGACACCAGCGGACAAGCCCAGAATGTTATCCATATACACGGGAAGAACAGCTACAAGCAGTGCCCCCTTGATGATCTCTACCAGGAAAAGCGTCAGCCACATCGCAATAAAAAAAGGCGATCTTAGTATTTTGGCCGGTTTGATGTCGGTTTGCATTCTTTTTCCCCTTTCACGGTTCATTTGCCCGTCCTCTACCCTTAGTGTAACCGAAGGCATGATGACCAAATCCCACCAGTTCAAAAATTTGTCGTTCATACCGCTTGCATTCGGTTCTTAATTTGCTATACTCATCTTTGTTTACCATTTTACTTAGGAAGGGTTGTGACAGCACTGATGAATCACCACCGTACGCCGCTGTTTACCGCTTTGAAAAATCACGCGGCACTCAATCCCGTACAGTTTCACATTCCGGGACATAAAAAAGGATTGGGAGCGGACTCCGAATTCCGTGAATTTATTGGCGATAACGCCTTCTCCATAGATTTGATCAACATCGCACCACTCGATGACCTGCATCAGCCTACAGCGGTTATTAAGGAAGCACAGATGCTTGCCGCAGATGCCTTTGGAGCCGATTATACCTACTTTAGTGTACAGGGTACGAGCAGTGCCATCATGACGATGATTTTATCCGTCTGCAGTCCAGGAGACAAAATTATCATACCGCGCAATGTGCACAAATCGGTTTTGTCTGCCATCATTTTCTCAGGAGCGAAGCCGGTATTCGTCTCTCCTGCACAGGATGCCAATCTTGGCATTGACCACGGCGTAACGATTCAATCGATCCGTCGTGCGCTTGAGCGCCACCCGGATGCCAAAGCCTTACTTGTCATCAATCCAACCTATTACGGTGTATGCACAGACCTCAAGGCGATCGTAGAACTGGCTCACAGCTATCAGGTTCCTGTTCTGGTGGATGAGGCACACGGCGTGCTTATTCATTTCCATGAAGACCTGCCATTGTCAGCGATGGCTGCAGGAGCGGATATGGCTGCCACAAGTGTGCACAAGCTTGGCGGCTCCATGACCCAGAGCTCTGTCCTGAATCTGAACACCAAAAACGGGTTTGTCAATCCACAGCGTGTACAGACCATTCTAAGCCTGCTTACATCGACATCCACTTCATATGTATTGCTTGCTTCACTGGATACCTCCAGACGGAACCTGGCCCTTCACGGACACGAGATTGCCCAGAAGGCCATTGACCTTGCGGAGTTTGCACGTCGTACGATTAATGACATTGATGGCTTGTACTGCTTCGGCAAAGAACTGCTAGGCACCGAAGCCACCTTTAATTATGATCCAACCAAAGTAACGATTCATGTGCGCCACCTCGGCATTACCGGTTATGAAACCGAAAACTGGCTGCGTGAGCATTACAACATTGAGGTTGAACTCAGCGACATGTACAATATTCTGTGCCTCATTACACCAGGTGATACAGATGAAAGTGTAAATATCTTGCTGAATGCACTGCAGGATCTCTCTCGCACGTATTACCAGGTCAATCCGGCGCATGAGCTTGTCGTTAAAGTGCCAGACATCCCTCAGCTGATGCTGACACCGCGTGACGCCTTCTACGGGGATACCGAGGTCATCCCATTCAAGGAATCGGCTGGACGCATTATCTCGGAATTCATCTATGTGTATCCGCCTGGTATTCCGATTCTGCTGCCCGGCGAAGTTATTACACAAGAGAACATCGACTATATCATTGATCATGTCGAGGTTGGACTGCCGGTCAAAGGACCGGAAGACCGCAGCGTAACCAATGTCAAGGTCATCGTTGAAGCTGACGCTATTTTCTAGATGGAATCGTTACTCCGTTAATCGTTACATCCGCAATGACGGACCAGGGCTACGCCCTGGTCTTTTTATGATCTAATTAACCTTATACTTCAGACCTTCAAACTGCATACAGAAGGACAACAAAAGACTCCTTGAAATTCAAGGAGCCTTCGTGTTATTCCAAAAGATCGACTATTCTTGGGAAGAAGCCACAAGTTCGTTGTAAGCCGCTTCTACACGGTTCCACTCTGCTTCGTCTTCAATATTGTAGAGCACCATTTCCTCGTCTTCTTCTTCCATACGCAGGATGATGCCGTCAGCTTCAGGATTGTTACGTTCCAGCAAAAGAGCATAAACGTTATCTTGCACGTCAAATGTCTCTACCAAAACCATCTCCACGTCTTGACCGTTCTCGTCAGTCAGCGTGAGAAGGATCTCTTCGTGCTCATGATCGTGATCATGGTCGTGACCGCAACCGCAGTTATCTCCATGCTCGTGTTTGTGATCGCTCATTGTAATACCTCGCTTCATCAATAGAAAATGTGTAACCCTGCATATCGTAACATGTTCACAGGGCCAGGTCAATTTAAAGGATCGCGATTATCAAGCGTTTGTTTAACCTCTATTCATTCAGCGCTGTAATCACTTTTTCGGCCACCTGAACGTAGCTGCTATTTGCATTTTCTTTAATGTGGAAACCAATCTGGTACTTGCCTGCGCGACTAAAATCATACGTAAAATCATACGTGCGGAACCAGAAGTTATCCTTCTGTGTTGTCAGCTCCTGCGCTTGAATATCCTTCACCTGGCCACTCGGGTCCGTTATCGTCACTTTTACAGCAGCGACATCTGTTGTCAGGCTATCCACTTGTGAGAACACGTTAAACTTCAATTTTCCCACATTAACATTCCCAAATACAGTGTCTCCCTTAAAGAGAAAAATATGTACATTCGGCTTGATCACCGTGACTCGCTTGCTGCTGTTATCCCACCGAGCCAGACCTCCTGCCTCCCGAACAGGTACATATGTCGTTCCATTAATCAGATAGCCTCCGTCAGACGCTTCCTTGCCGTTAATGAGCACACGTATCTTCTCGTTCACAGAATCAGCAAACAATAAAGACCCGCCCAGCAAGGAGAATACCATGACACATAGCAGTACTCTCTTCCATTTCATCCCGTCAATATTCCCTCCCCTGCTGCTAGCTATTTGTACATTTATACTGCGAACTCAACCACAAAGTTGCGCTGTTTTTCATCATTTTTCATTTTTTATCCAAAATATTTACCACCCATTGGGAAACGTAAAAAAAGGCTACCCTGCTGTCAGGATACCCCAATACTTTGCTTATTATATACGCGTGATTAGACGAAGTGTCATGATGACACATGGCGGGTGAGAATACAGGGAACCCCTTTACCAACCGCTCCGCCTTCTCTCATTCGTGCAGCATATTCCATTCCTCGCGAGCATGGTGTCTTACAGCGCTCACATACATCGGACGTGACCAGCTTCATGGATACACGCAACTTGTCACTTTTTAATGCGGGAGCTTTCTTTCCCTTTGCCTTTGCCATCACGGATTCCCCATTTCCCATAATGCTGACTGAATAATGCATCATATGGGGAACCGCCTAATTGTGTGCCTTCAATTTATATCATTAGAACACATATTTGAATAACAGGAAAATGCCTAACAGAATACCTCCCAGAATTAGCCAGTTGCTGATTTCCCACCATATCCCTTTCCCTCCACCAGATATGAGCTGCTGTGATTTCTCTTCATGACGCTGCTGATGAGTGTACACTTCCGATGAGTGCGGCGGCTTGTTGAAATCTCTGAAATCCATATAACGTCCCCCTTTTTTAAGCAACTTCACTGTTAGCGTTAACGGGTTTACACATCTCAGGATTATTTACGTCTCTTTGGATGTAAAAGTTTCAACATTTTAACATTTTTATTTGATTCATTATACAGCCGGGAGCTTTTCTTCTTCCAAAATAGTAATTCGTGTTTTAGAACAAAAGCAGCAAATAACACAAACCTCCGATCCTCGGAGGTTTTGTGTTATTGATGTATTTATTTTTTACTTTATATAAAGGAGGACCTTACATCGAAATATTTATGCACGTTCTACTTTAACGTTAACATTTCCTTTGATCGCTTTGGAGTAAGGGCAGTAATCATGAGCAAGCTTCACGAATTTCTCTGCAGTCTCTTCATCCAGACCGAGAATTTTCACTTCAAGCTCAACATCCAGCTTCACACCACCGTCTGCCGGGTCTGCTACCAGTGCTACAGTTGCAGATACCGTACTGCGTTCAATGGTTACGTTATGTTTCTTCAATTGGAACTCCAATGCGGAGTTAAAACATGCACTATATCCTGCCGCAAACAACTGCTCCGGATTCGTAGCCGTAGTTACTTGTCCACCAAGCTCAGGAGGTGCAGCAACGTCCATCATAAATACATTATCGGGCGATTGCACGATCCCTTGACGTCCACCTGTGTTAATGACTGTTGTTTCATATAGAGTTTTCATATTCAATCTCTCCTCTTTCGATTTCATATTTGTTATATTGGCTAAACATGATTTCTATTAACTTGTTTACAAATTGATTGTACACAATTTAATTTGGTTTGTAAATCATTTTTTTAATCATAAAAAAAGAGGCGCCTTTGAAAGACGACTCCAGGTATTCTCTAATGAACAAGCTTTGACATTACATAGCGGTGATAGAAGAACCTATTTTGTTGTATCCGATTGCTCCGCTTTTTTAGTTTCCTGGTTGCCTGAATTGCGCTCGAAGCCTTGCCGTGGGCCTCCACCATTCATCCCTTTTCCCTTATTAAGATCATCTCCCAGCTTCGTCAGGTCGACAGAAGAGGCATCAATGAGCGTATTCGTGCTCGCTTTTTGTCCCTCCGTAGTGGAAGGAATCGTTCCGTCAAGTTGTCCCTGAATACTTTCCGCACGCAGCGTGCCCAATTTGGTCAATTCGGCAACAGCTGCTTTATACTTGTCGTATGTGACAAACGCTGTAGGATCATTTTTAACATAATCGGTAATCAGATTGTTCAGCGTCTGTACCTTTTGCTCAAACTTCCCGTCTGCGAAATAACCGTCTATAATTTCCTGCAAATATTCATGGTACTTCGCTTTGTACTCAGGCACCTCCAGCAGTTTACTTAATATAGGGCGTTCTTCCATCGTCACACCGGACAGTGGTGTATCAATCGCAAGATTGACCACATCAGATGCGGAACCTGCCATGAATCCACCAAAAGCCATATTATAGTCCCACGGCAGCATACTGAGCTGTCCATTATTCTCATACAAATAATAGTTATGACCCATATTGGAAGTATAGCTATCCATATTCACAACCACGGTATGCGCTGCAAAATATTTCAGCACAGCATCCACATCCACAGCTTTTTCAAGATTAGTGCCTGCATTCAAGTTTTTAAGGGCCTCAATGACACGTTGTTCATCTTCTTCCGTTGTTTTGGTCTCAGCATTGTCAAAAATGCCAGAATAACTGGAAACTTTATCATCCGTATAAACTAAGGATACGCCGTTCGTGCCGCCATTCATTCCACCGCCTCTGCCGAATCCGCGACCACCCTCTCCGCGATTGTTGGCGGTCTGGGAGTTGGCATTGCTCGTACTGTTATCTGTATCACTTGGTGGTTCCATGCCTTCAGGGGGCTGAAAATCTCCCATCCCTGCAGTGTCACCTTCTGCTGGCGGGTTACCCATTCCCATTGGATTCCCCATTCCGCCCGCTCCCATATTGCCATCGTTATTGGGTTTATAGATCTCGCCTTCACCATTTTTCGCCCGTGCCAGATAACCGCTGTCTATATCTTCAACCGCCAGATATAAACCCCATGCCTTTCCGTTTACGTTGATATTGGCAAAAGCAAACAAAGGTGCGTCAACGCCAATATAACTCATGATGTCGTAGCTAAGATATTCTTTCATATAACTGGCGTCGGAGATCATATTATTTACAACCATTTTGTCGAGTCCATTCCACGTCTGACCTTTAACATATTCATCAAACTTGATTTTGAAACTATACCGATCCGTTGTATCGTCTCCTGCCACTTGTCTCAAACTCGAGTTCCCTTTGGCTCGAATGCCCACATTTTCAATCGTTGTTCCGTTAATCGTTACATTGGCTTTGATATAGTTTTCCTCTGCTGCTGTGTCCAGCATTTCTTGCCAAGCAGTCTCATCCACATCAATGGAGAAGGACATCACCTCCGTTTTATTAAAGCTTTGTGCATAAGACGTAGTTTGGGCATTACTTTCACTCGTTTGTTTTTCTGTATTTACAGCTGTTTGTGTTGTCGCCGTTGTCTCCGCTTCATTGCTGCAAGCTGATAACAGCATCGAGGCAATCACCGTTCCTGCCATGACGTTTCTCCATTTGTTGTTCATCATCCTTTTTCCCACCTTACATCTCTTTTTTAATTCTGCTAGGGAGAAGTTTAAGGGAGAAACCTTAAATGGAACTGAACAGACAAAAAGAGCCGCCTTTTAGAGCAACTCTTCATAAACATTTCTTTTTTGCTTCTGCTTTTTGGTAAAATGCACTATTCCACTTTTTTGCTGGTTTTCAATTTACCGTTGCCATCCAGCTCATAGAATTGATAAAGATCATTAGAGAGAGTTAGAGATTCCAGAATCTTCTCCATAAAGGACGCTGATGCATTGGCGCTGAGATGATCGCCATTCCAATAGTAATGAAGCATGAGACGATTCTGATTATATGGATGTTTAATGACATATGCTCCCGAATGTCCAGATGCGTTCATCGCATCTTTCCAGGCCAAACCGATACCATTTGCCCGAACATTAATGTTTTTTTTCAAAGCCTGCACAATACCATTCGATTTCGCATTACCAACAAGAATGAGGTTACTGCTGCCAATCTCGCGTTTCAGCTTCTGCTTCAACTCTTTTCGATCCCGAACTACATCGTATTTCAAGTCAAATACATCAAAAATTTGAATTAACTGGCTGGTCGCTTGTTCCTGTTGTTTCGCTGCTGCTTTGCTCACCTGATCTCCAAGTACAATGGTTAATGGCTCACCTCGAAAGGACTTTTCCATTAAACGAATCATCACTTCATAAGGCAGATTTGGAATGTTGTTCACCACCGCCTCATACTGCGGCTGATAGGCATCATGCATATAGGCTGCAAGTTCCTTCTCGGACATTTGATACTCCTGCTTTAGCTCAAAATCAGGCTGAAGCAGCGCTTTTTCCATGTCTTGACGCTGTTCTTTGCCAAGCACATCCTCAATGGTACTGAGTAATCCATCGATTGTAGCGTTTTGGTAGACAAAGCGATGAAAGTATTCCTTCATAAACGCATCAAATTTTTGTTCACCAACCGAGCGGTATAATTGATAAATGGCCTGACGTCCCTTTTGGTAAAATACATAATCAGCCATTTCCCCCGCTGCTTCATTCGTTGAGGCAATGGGCAGATCAATAGGGGACGGGTCGAGCTGAATGGACCTGAACCCTCCCAGCTTGTTGCCCTGCTTTTCTAAAAAATACACCATAGAAAAGTCGGCAAAACCTTCATCCAGAAAGGATTCCGTTTCTGAATCGTTCCCTATTAAAGCATGGAACCACTGGTGCGCAATCTCATGCACAAATGTCGAATCATCTTCAGGTAATGCGTCTGCAGAACGCTGCGGCATCTGTATTAATCTTGAGTATTCTACACCAAAACCATCCACATAAGTTTCGATGACACGAAATTCGGGATACGGATATTTACCATATTTCTCACTGTAAAACGCGATGACTTTAAATGCATAATCAATGTATTTGTCCACTGCAGCTTTTTTGGCAGGGTCATCACCCGAATAAAAATATTCCACGGTAAGACCATTCCGCGTCTCACGTTCTACTTTTAAGTTGGGATCAGCGAAAAAAACAAATTCTCTCGTGTTCGCGGCGCTCGCTGTAACCACTTTCCGCCCTTGTTCAGCACTGTCTTTGGTAGTGATATCTCCCGGCATGACGACCTGATATGTCTCAGGTACATTGAACTCAACATCGAAATCGGACGATGTATAGAAATCACTCTCGAATGAAGTGCTATACGGCATCTTATTCCATTGATGTGTAGTCTCGTCATACACAGACATCACCGGAAACCAGTGTGCTCCATTGATCTGATCCTTGTAGTACGATATTCGTTGCATGCCATAAGGAATGTCGAGCCGATAATCCACCTGGAAGGTAATAGACTGACCCGGTTGCAAAGGCGTTTTCAATTGCACACGTAATGCTTGATTTTTGTGATCGAAAAGAAGCTTCTCCCCCTGCTGAGACACTTTGACAATATCTATACCGCCCAAGAAAGCTGACGCTTTCTTCTCCGGGTGTTCTTTGGCTATTTGCTCATTCTGGCTTGTATACATGATCGTTTGTGTTGCTTTGGATCGATTAGCATCTGCATAGGTATGCATAACCAGCTCTTGAAGTGTATCTTTGCTTGTATTTCGATACGTTACAATCTGGTTTCCCGTTATGGTCATGTCTTTTTCGTCCAGTCGTGCTTTGATCTGATACTGAATCGGGGATTGATCTTGAGACATCGCTTGTGAGCGCATACGAGAAGCCTGTTGCATCTGGAACGCTTTTTGTGTTGTCCCGGCACTGGCATGCAAGCTGGACCAATTCGAAGAGGCAGCATAAGTGGTATGGACGAACGGAGATGCTGCTAATGTAAGGGCAATTGTGCTTAGCATCACCTTTTTAATGGTATTTGTTGGTTTAGTTTTTGGAACGTGCATGTTCTCTCTCCTTTTGCTATATGTTGTATACATACAACGATAAGAGATCAACCTTACGTTGAATTTAGGTTTGATTTAAATTTTGTTTAAAAAAAGACTTCTTTGCCTAATCCGGTCCCCAATCGTTCCCCAACTCTCCCAAAACATCATTTCAATATATCTATCTAGGTATGGAAAAAGAAAAAAAGCCTTGCTCCGCAAGGCTTTTCATGTATGATCTGTAGTGGGCTCGAACCACTGACCCCTACCCTGTCAAGATAGTGCTCTCCCAGCTGAGCTAACAGATCGTGTATATTAGGTTTCATTCAATGAAGTAACAATATCATACCAAGTAAACGTGTTCATTGTCAATCATTAATTTGGTTATAATTTGCCTGAATTGGAGCACAATAATGGAAAGTATAATCATTTACAGAAGGCAGGTGAACTCTATGAAATATTTCGTTTCGAATCATGGTATAGCCCGTACAAAATGTCAATCACAGCACAGGTTATTTCGAGGTCTCACCTGTGCCGCTACATATGTGCTTCTTCTCTCTTCCTTGATTGGCTGCACATTGCAAAAGGACGAACATACCGTGAAATTCCAGCAGCTGCATCAGCCGAATGAACAGAGCGAATCACTGCCCGTGTGGATGGATGTGTATTCCAATTCCGTTGTACATGAGGTCTATTCTCCCCAAGGAAACACCGAATTTCTGCCATAACAGTGAAGGGTTCAATATGGGCACACGTTAACCTGAAGCAGCATAAACAATCGCTCTTTGAAATTAACCTTGTGCTCTCATTCCTCTTCATCCCACTTCCGAGAGTAGGCTTTCTTGGTCACATAATATAACAATCCAATCATACCCGCTGACATCAGCAATGTAATTGTCATAATAGCCGCCATTCCCATGATTCATCCTCCCCCAAAGTCCCAATATGTACCAGACTTAACTATACAGGAAAAGCATTTTTTTGTATAATGCAGTCTGAACTTGTGCGCATGGAGCAGAAAGAAGGAATTGAATTTGGCAGCGGAGATTAGTTATGTAACGACAGAAGAAGAACTGAAGCAGGCACTTGGAATTCGCCGTCAGGTTTTTGTCATGGAGCAGCAAGTGCCCGAAGAACTTGAAATCGATCAATACGATGTGATCAGTCCTGATGTTCATCATGTATTGCTTCACACCGATGGTCAGGCTGTTGCCACAGGTCGTCTGATCTATTACAGCAAGGATACCGCCAAAATGCAGCGCATTGCTGTACTGGAATCTTACCGTTCATTCGGGTACGGGCGTGTGCTTCTGTTAGCGATGGAGGAGCTTGCCCGTGAGCTTGGATTAACCTATTCGCTGCTGGATGCCCAGTGTCAGGCGCAAAAATTTTACGATAAACTCGGGTATGAAGTGATTTCTGAGGAACCTTTTTATGATGCCGATATTCTGCACGTTCGTATGAGAAAAAGTCTGTAGTCTCGCAGCAAAACTCAACATCACAGGCACTACATAGAGATAGCACAGCTATTCTCGAAATGTTGCAAAACATGCATATTTCTCGCCAGTTCGGACAGGATAACAGTGTAACCTATTCCCATTTGGTCATAGAAGGAGAGTGTGACATGATGGATCAGACAACACGCGAGACGTTCACAGCAGTGCAGAAAAATGGTGACGGTGACTTAACCGCTTTCCAAACCTCAACAGGCCGTGTCCTGGACTATCAGCAAGCGCTGAACGAGGTGAAGGCCGGAGCTATTGCTGGTGTCAATGTGTTCAAAGGCAAGGACGGAGAGATGTACATTCGCGGCGATGCCGACGGTGATCCGACGAACAACCTGGACCAGCTTCCGACTTTCTAACAGAAACAACTCATTCCACATACAGCGCCAATCCTTAAGGGTTGGCGTTTTTGCTGTGTCATTGATGTCCGTTATGTCCTGGCAGCATCTTATGCCATCTATCTCTTCGCCTCAATCGCCGATTAGTATTCGGTAAAATATTTCACCGCACTGCCGGCTGGCTGGGCTTTTCGCACAGGCCCTGGTTCCTGCTCCCATGCCTGCAAAATCTGGATGTTATCCAACGAGGAAGGGTTCCCCCATGCGATGTAACCTTTCCGTTCAAGCTCCAGCAGCGACTCCCGAATCTGGGCACGACTGCGGCCTGTCTTGTTCTCCAGTTCATCCATTCGTGGAATTCGCCGCTGCTGTCCTGCATAGTTAACGATGATTCGCAAAATCTTCCGCTCAAAGTCGTTCAGCATGCTTCAACTCTCCCTTCCGATTCTGTTCGGTTACAGGACGCCATGCCAGAATGTTTTGCTCCAGAAACGTCCGGGGTGCACCCTCTTTGCCTTCCGCTGCCCGAATCCTCCCGCCGCGCATACTGTTAATTCGAATCTGCCTCTGTGTAATCTGTCCCGCACGATCCATATACACAAGCTCCACCATCTGGCCAACATATTTTCCTAGCATGATCATCCCTCCAACAAGAACATTTGTTTGTATTCATTATTATATGCGAACATAAGTTCTTTATTCAATAACAAAAAAAGGAATTTAACAAAATAAAAAAACCAGACTTGCTCTGTAAGAAACAGGCATCTGGTTCTTCATTCCTCCAAGCGATTAGCGGCGATCTGATTCGGAAAATTGTACTTTTTTCAACTGCTGCGTATTCGGATTGAAATCCACATGCACATATACAGCAAATTGCTTGCCGTCCTTGGCACGGACCCACAGCTTGAACTGCTCTCTGGACTCACTGGCGCTTAGGGACGAACGGCCAATATGTTTGTAATCCAGAATGTCTACATTGTACTTGGTTTGAGTCTCCTTCACCGCGATAATTCCCCACTTCGCATAATCGGGGATCGTGTCCCCGGTTGCGGAAACGGTTGTTGTGATGCCTGCCAAGCCAAGCATAAGTGTTAATATCGTGATTACCAGCACTCTCATGCGTTTCACTCCCTGGGAACAATGTGTTGCTGATATCGTACCCTGTTGCATTGCATTTTACACCCACATTCGAAATATCCAGACTGCCGGCCACAGCCAATACGGTACAATCCGCATCAACTGAGCCAACTCGCCCATTCCATCGTTATAACGAAAACTCATCCCCCAATCCCTAGGGAGAAAACGCTGCTGTGCTTGGGACTCTTCGGCGGGCTCCAGCCCATACTTTTGCATAAGTATTTGCCTTGTCTGTTCATCCACTAGCGTCTCATTCAACACGTCACTTGCCGTCACCTGCACACTGCTTATGCACATTAAAATCATCATCAAACCTATGATACGTAACCATCCGAATCTCATATGTACTTCTTCCTTTCTGCCTTGATTCCATTGCCAAACACTTGCGCTTACGGATATTAAATAACTTGTCTGATTGTACATAAATATTGCGAATATGGAAATACCAAACCAAGAGTAGTTAACGCCTGCTGCCGATCCGAAAAGTAATCTGAATGCAAGTTAATCACACGTTGCTTTAGACCCATTTCAATACTTATCTATTTAATAAAACCATTAACCGTGTAATGGATTTGACTGACTGATCAAGCTGAACCAAAGTGCACCCGAGTCTTCTTCACCCCATATTTGAGGAGGTTATATCTGCATGTTCAAACGTCTGGATGAGATTCTGATTGAGATTCCCAACGTCGAAAAGCCTGATCCCAACGCAGCTGCGGCTGTACAGGAATTGCTTGGTGGTAAATTCGGAGAGATGTCCACCCTGAACAACTACCTCTATCAGTCCTTTAATTTTCGCTCCAAGGAAAAATTGAAACCCTTCTACGACCTCGTGATGAGCATCACGGCCGAAGAGTTAGGACATGTTGAACTGGTGTCCCACGGCATTAACCACTGTCTAAGAGGGTCTACCGAATATAAAGGGCCTGATCAGACGCCGCTAGGTTCTGTGAAGGATGCTCGGCTGTCGTATCATTTCCTGGCAGGTGCACAAGGTGCGATGCCTTTTGATTCCATGGGCAATCCATGGACGGGTGCCAATGTCTTCAACAGTGGCAATCTGGTGGAGGATCTGCTGCATAATTTCTTCCTCGAATGTGGAGCCCGCACACACAAGATGAAAGTTTACGAAATGACCAATCATCCTGCCGCTCGCGAAGTTGTCGGTTACTTGCTCGTACGCGGAGGTGTGCACGTGGTGGCGTATGCCAAAGCGATTGAAATTGCAACAGGTGTCAATGTAACCAAGCTGATTCCCATCCCTTCACTCGACAACAAATCCTTCAATGAGGCTCGTAAGTACGAAGAGAAAGGCGTTCACACCAAGCTGTATACTTACAGTGACAAAGACTTCAATGCCATCGGCCAGATCTGGAAAGGCACACACCCCGAAGACGGACAACCTCTGGAGGTTATTCAGGGCATACCTCAAGGCTTTCCGATTCCCGAAGCTCCGGCGCTGGAGGAGGAATTTGCACCAGGCATCTCACATGAGGATTTCAAAGAGATTGCACGTCGTCTGAAAATGGCGGGAAATATTGCGGATTAAAGAGCAGATTAAAGCCCTCGAACCCAACTGCTTCAATGCAGAGAAGCTCTGAGGGCTTTGTTATAATAAATTTATGTTCAATTTTATGATGTAAAATAAGTATGTTGTGCGCATATGATTACCCAAGAATTTTGCTGTAAAAGTAAACCTGATCGCCGCTCACAACGTTAGCTTAGTTAAACTCCAACACCGATTCCGCACGCTGACTCATGACTTCAATAAGCATATTCGCACCCAGACGAAAACCTTGTACAAACGCAGCTTCCGTATGCATGCCTTCACATCTCCCCCACAAGTCAAATAACTGTTCAAGCTCAAGAAATTCATTCTCGCTCAAACGATTCTTCCATTGCTCAGTCAGTGCTGCAATCTGCCGCCCTAACTCTTTGTATTCAGGATGTGTCGGCATCATCATCTCATCCGGGCGAAGTCGGCCGTTATAAAGTGCTTCCAATATTGGATTCATGTGCATCCTCCTGTATATTAACTCGCACCTCACTTGAATGAGCGTTCTGCACATGGTAGGATATTTATGCAGTCGCTCGTTCGTAGTGATTGCGGGATAGGAAGCAGCGTTGTTCTTCGTGGGACGAGCGCTGCTTCTTTTTATTTTTGGAGCTCGTCGTAAATCTTCTCAATCCCTTTGCGAACGATTGCAGACCGGTTCGTATTCAGCTTCTCAGCCGCAGTATCCAGCTTACTAAGAATTTCCTCATCGACACGGATCTCAATCGTTTTGCTCTTGGGATTATCAGATTTAGGACGCCCCATCTTTTTGGAGGACATCGCTCCACCTCCTTTTTGTCCTGACAATAATATATTATTGTCAGGACAAAAAGTCAACGTATTTGTAAAACGGTAACAAATAATCTGCTTTCATTTACATACAAAAAAAGACGATCCAACAACACTCGCTGGAAGCCCTCTACTTCTCTCTGCTCCTCTGCCACAAATACCTTCCCCATACGCCGACAACTCCACACAACAAAAGCGCACAGTATGCCCAGACAAACAGCATGGCAAGCCCTAACCCGATGTTGGCATCCAGACGCTCATCAGTCATGTACGTATACAATGCAAATATAAGTGGCACAGCGCCCACGATAAAAAGTCCCATAAACCAACCAGTCAAGCTGCGATAACCGGAGGGCGTGTTATGCCCCTTCAATTTACGAATCCCCAAAAATAACAACCATAAAATCAAAATAAAACCGAGACAGGTAAGTAAAATTTTAGTCATATCTGACATGTCATTTACCTCCTAACGCCCAACATTCTCCAGATGATATGCATGAAAACATTTAAGCATGATCCTATCATACACTCCAGCCATAGCCTTGCCCATCATTACCCAATTCTGCCCTGCGTGATCTTGCCATCTTTACCTCCTTTATATACCAAGCCCCTTCTCCAAAATAAAAAGACCACCGCCCAGACTTCCTTCCAAGTCATGGACGATGGTTATATTTCCCCTACTATTTCAGTTCGCTTCGCCTATGCACCAAACTGCGCATAGTGCAGACGGCTGTAAATGCCGCCAGAAGCGAGCAGTTCCTCATGCCGACCCTGCTCCGTGATGCCTTGCTCGGCCACGACCACGATGCGGTCTGCGTTTTTGATCGTCGCCAGTCTGTGGGCAATGACAAGTGTAGTACGGCCTTCGGACAGCTCCGCCAGCGATTGCTGAATCGCCGCTTCCGTCTCGGTATCGAGTGCCGAAGTTGCTTCATCCAGAATCAGAATTGGCGGATTTTTCAGGAACATGCGTGCAATCGACAAACGCTGCTTCTGTCCTCCTGACAGCTTCACGCCGCGCTCCCCAATGAGCGTATCCAGTCCATCCGGCATCGACAGAATCAAAGCTTCCATCTGAGCCCGACGAGCAGCCATCCAGATTTCTTCCTCCGAAGCATCCAGCTTGCCGTAGGCAATATTCTCTCGAATCGTACCATCGAAGAGGAATACATCCTGCTGCACGATCCCGATCTGACTGCGCAAGGAATCCAGTGTCATGTGCTGAATATCCTGACCATCAATCGTGATGCGCCCTTCCAGCACATCATAGAATCGCGGCAGCAGACTGCATAACGTTGTTTTCCCTGCACCGGACGGACCAACGAGAGCCACCGTTTCCCCAGCACGGATACTCAGATCAATCCCTTGAAGCACAGGCTCCTGATCCGAATAACCGAAAGTCACCTGCTCATATTGAATATCTCCATGCAGATGCGATACCGCAACGGCGTTAGGACGGTCTTTGACGTCTGGCTCCATATCGAGCAGGTCCGTATATCGTTTGAAGCCTGCAATGCCTTTAGGATATGTCTCAATGACCGAATTAATCTTCTGAATCGGTGTCAGGAATACGTTGGACAACATAATAAACGCGATAAACTCACCATAGGTCATACTGCCGTTAATGACAAACCACGTGCCGCATACGAGTACAAATAATGATACCAGCTTCATCAGCACGTAACTGATGGAAGAGTTCCACGCCATAATTTTGTACGCAATCAGCTTGGTTTGACGGAAACGACCATTGTTTACAGCGAATTGCGCTTTTTCATGCTCTTCATTCGCAAAAGCCTGAACGACACGAATACCTGTAATATTGTTCTCTACACGAGCGTTGAAATCTGCAATGTCCCCAAACATTCGGCTGAAAGCCTTGGACATTTTGTTACCAAAATACAAGGAGAGATAGATAATAAGCGGCACAATGATAAACGTCAGAATCGCCAGATTCCCGTTAATGCTCATCATAATGCTAAATGCACCCACGAGTGTCATGACCGCAATAAATACATCCTCCGGACCGTGATGGGCGATCTCTCCGATATCCATCAGATCATTGGTCATGCGGGATACCAGGTGCCCCGTCTTTGTATTGTCAAAATAACGGAAGGACAGCTTCTGCACATGGTTAAACAGATTTTTACGCATATCCGTTTCAATATTGATGCCCAGCTTGTGTCCCCAATAGGTCACAACATAGTTCAGAAACGCATTGAGCAGGTAGATGCCGAGCAGCACTACACATGCCCATAAAATCCAGTCCCAGCGTCCACCTGGCAGCAGATCATCGACTACCCGGTTCACAGCTAGAGGAAAAGCCAGCTCCAGCAACGCGACCAAAATTGCACAGGTAAAATCGAGAATAAACAGTTTTTTGTATGGCCTGTAATAGGCAAAAAAACGACGAAGCATGAACCAAGTTCCCCCTTACGGCAATCCTCCGTCAAAATGATGATTACCTTTTATTTCGTCCTGCTTAATAGATACAGGAAGTATGGAGCTCCAAGAATAGCTACCAGTATTCCAGCCGGAATCTCCGAAGGTTGCAGAATGACACGTCCAAGCGTATCCGCAACGAGAACAAGCAGTGATCCGACAAGAGCGGAAGCAGGCAGCAAAAACTGATGTTTCGGTCCTACAAGCCGGCGTGCCAGGTGAGGGCCGATCAGACCCACAAAGCCGATTCCGCCGCTGACCGATACAGATGATGCCGCAAGACCAACAGCAGCCGCAAGCAGAATCAATCGTTCACGCTCTACCGAGGCACCGAGGCCGCTTGCTGTCTGATCTCCCAGATTTAAAACGTTAAGCACACGCGCTTTGGTCAGCACAAACGGAACAAGCACAACAATAAATGGCAGCAGGGCCATAACGAATTTCCAATTGGAGCCCCAGATGCTGCCCGCAAGCCAGGTGGCTACGAACTGGTATTTTTCCGGGCTAAGCCGCAGTGTTAGTACAATCATGGCCGAGCTGATACCAGCTGCAATACCGATGCCCGTCAGCAGCATACGTGTAGGCATAATGCCTTCCCCTTTTTTATAGGAAAGCACGTAGATCAGAAATGCCGCAAAGCCTGAACCGATCAAGGCAAGAATAGGGAGCAGGAAGACCGGAGCAGCTGTCGTTGTCGGGAAAAAGGAAACAAACAGCATAACGGCGAGTCCCGCTCCTGCATTAATTCCAAGAATGCCCGGATCAGCGAGCGCATTGCGCGATACCCCCTGCATGATGCAGCCGGACAGGGCAAGCCCGGCGCCAATCAGCACCGAGATGACGATGCGCGGCAGACGGAACTCGAACAGAATCAGCTCCTGTTTCGCTGTACCGCCTCCAAACAGCGTACGCAGCACCTCAAGCGGCGAAAGCTTCGTAAACCCGGTATTCATACTGATAATAAAAGCCGTAATAATCAGAAGGCCGAGCACAATGAGAACAAAAATGCTTTTGTTTCTCTTCTTGCGTTCTGCACCAACCATCGTTGAGGAACCCATTACAGCGTCCTCCTTTCTTTCCGCGCGAGATACAGGAAGAAGGGTACCCCGATCAGGGCAACCAGCGCGCCAATCGGCGTCTCGTAAGGCGGGTTAATCATACGTGCTGCCAGATCCGAGAATACGAGCAGCAGACTGCCCATGACCGCAGAACAAGGAATAATCCAGCGATAATCCACCCCGACGAGCTTGCGTGTGAGGTGGGGAATGATCAGACCCACAAAACCGACAGCCCCTACTACCGATACAGCAGTACCTGCCAGAATAAGAACAACGATCAGCCCCAGCAGCTTGATCAGACCCGTGCGTTGTCCCAATCCAACCGCAATATCTTCGCCCAGACTGAGCAGGGTAATCGAACGTGAGATGATCAGCCCAACGATAAGCGCCCCGAGCACCCATGGGAACATGACCTGAAGATGCGACCATTTCGTCCCCGCTACGCCTCCGGCAGTCCAGAAGGCCAGATCTTGTCCTATTCGGAAGTAAAGTGCGATTCCCTCACTTAGCGCAGACAACATGGCCGATACGGCAGCACCAGCCAGCACCAGACGAAGCGGAGTCAGGCCTGATCGGGAGGCTGCACCGAAACCATATACAAGCAGCACGCCAAGCCCTGCGCCGAGGAATGAATACATAATGATGTACATATATGGCATGCCTGGGAAAAAGGCAAAGCAGATCGCAAGTGCAAAGCCGGCGCCAGCGTTCAGCCCGAGCAACCCTGAATCCGCCAGTGGGTTACGAGTCATGCCCTGCATAATCGCCCCTGCAACAGCAAAACAAGCTCCGACCATCGCCCCGCCAAGCACACGCGGCAGCCGGATTTCCCATATGATCTGATGAGGAGTCAGGTCGGGATTAAAATTAAACACAGCCTTCCACACCACACCAAGCTGTATATCTGCAGCGCCGAATGAAATGGACAATGCCATCCCCAGAACAAGCAGCAGAATACCTCCTGTGAGAATGAGTGTAGCTGCCCACGGACGTGTATGGATTTTGGCTGTCGGTGACTCCGTATTCGAATCGGAATGCACTGATGAAGGATTGGAGCTCATGCTTGTCCACCTGTGTTATGAATGAAGTCTGTTAACCGTATGTACATAACAATCACCTCTCTAATATTGCCGCCTCTTATTGATATTGATTCTCATTCCCATAGAACATTGTAAGTGAAACCTTCCACTCTGACAATGGACAAAAAGGACAATTTTCTTGCAGATATGAATATTTCCACATTTTTATGCACACAAAAAGGCCATTCCGAGCTTCAATGCAGCAGCATTTAACGGGCTGGGGATTCACTCATTTTTGCGAACTCAATCTGAAAATCAACATAATATAATATCAGTCGTAGACAACTGCGCTCCGCTGTAAGGAGGTTGCCCCTTTGAAACCACTAACCAGGAAGCACTCGGGATCTGCCAGAATTCTCTCCTCTCAGAAGTCTTCACCGCGCCATTCAGTAAAGAACGGAACAGGACCAAGGACCAAATCCAACCCACTCGGACATCCTGGATCACGACAAGTGAGTCCGCGAGCTTCCGTTCGAGGACTCGCTATACCTGACCGAACGAGTAATCAGTCCTCTGTCGACGGTCCTAAACAAAACACACTGGATCAGTTGGCCTTAGTTGCAGCCATTCTTGCACTGATTGCTTCAGCGATTGGAGTATACATTGCCTGGAAAACACTGATTTTGCCTAGCAGTGGTACTACAGAAATTACGGTATAACCCGACTTTGTCTCGTTCATGGCAGCCGGGTTATTTTCCTAAAACCAAAAAACCGTTCCCCGGAAACGCCGGCAGTCACCGACGTCTCTTTGGAAAGGCCATATTGTCCGGGCGCTGCTCCCAGGCAGCCCTCATCCGTCAAGGAATGGTCTGAATTACAGTACGAACATGCTGGAAATGATAACCAGCAGGATAAACAATACCAGAATGGCGCCTGTAGATGTCCATGCTCCACCGCCGAAACCTCCGCAGTACCCGTAACCTGTACCTTTGAGTTCGCTCATGAGTGACACTCCCCTCTTCATCAAAGTACACTATAGACTATGTCCGCAAGCGCTTTTTGATTGGGCAAGTGAAGAAGTTTTTCTCTGGAAGCAGGGGATGAATCATAAAAGCTTTTGCGATATTATGTTTCGCTCAGCTGAGACCATTTCTGGGTTAACTCCTTGGGAATGTAGGCCGCCATCTGCGCAAGCAGCTCAGCCGGATCAGACTCCAGACTCCACAGACTGAGATGCGATGTATTGGAGAAACCTTCATGTACGCTGTGCTCGACCAATTTCATCAGTGGTTCGTAATATCCGTTAACGTTCAACAGACCGACAGGTTTGCGATGGATGCCGATCTGTGCCCAGCAAAGCACCTCAAACAATTCTTCAAACGTGCCCATTCCTCCCGGCAGGGCAATGAAACCATCGGACAGCTGGGCCATCGTTGCTTTGCGTTCATGCATCGTACCCACCTCAATCAGTTGAGTCAGCCCGCTATGGACTACTTCACCTCTGAACAAACCTGTGGGCATAACACCTATCACTTCTCCACCTGCAGCAAGAGCAGCATCTGCCACGGCACCCATCAATCCCATGCAAGAGCCGCCATAGACGAGTGCATACCCACTGTCAGCAATCTGTCTACCCAACCTCGCAGCATGCCGGGTGTAGTCAGGGTGATTTCCCGGATTAGAACCTGCAAAAACACATATCCGTTTCAATCGGTTTCACTCCTTCTTATGATCTATCCAAGTTGAACCAAAGAGATGGTGTAGATAATTGTTCAACTTCTATATCTCATTAGTATATAACATAAATGTCATTGCTATGTTACAAGACATGAACAGAACGAAAATACGAAGCAGCTGCATCCAGCTCAAATTACATCAAAACTCAAATCTTTGCCAGAGACTATTCGCGTCCAATCCTGCCCCTTCATGGAAAAAAAATCAAAAAAACACCCGACCGTTTGCAGCCGGCCGGGCTCCCAAATCCATACACATTAATTTAGAAGGGGTTGTTGTTACCTACTATAAGGTTGAAACATTAATGCCATATGATCGCAGTATGAAAACTATATTAAATATCAAGTCGAACTACCGTATGCCGCGCCGTGAACGCACTACAAACATATGCTTGTCCTTGCGAAGCAATCGTCCGTCTTCCAGTTCCACCTGATCCTCATCATGCCGCACAATCGTTGTGCATAACGCTACAATTTTGGCTCGCCGCCAGATCATAATCTGCGACTTGAAATAGATCGCATTCTCGAACTGGACTGCCTTCTTCATGACATAACCGATCTTGTGCACTTCCGAACGCGCCTTCTTCAGAGGCAGGCTTTCGTCAGGGAGAGGTCTGATCATTGCAATATTGTCGAACGATACCTTGATCCGTTTCGGTCCGATTCGAACACATTCCGCTTCTTCATCCCACTCCATCAGCGTTCCCTTCAGAGGCTCGCGAATTCCTGTTGCCCGATATACTGCTACTTTTCGTCCAATCCAATGTCGCAATGTGCTCGCCTCCACTCTATCTAGTTTTCAGGTATTGTCCAATCAATCGGTTTAATACCTTGGGAGACGAGAAAATCATTGGCTTTGGAAAAAGGTCTGCTGCCCAGAAAACCGCGATGTGCCGCCAGCGGACTCGGATGTGTTGATTCCAGCACCAGATGTTTGTCTCTATTGATAAAAGCACCCTTTTTCTGCGCATGACTTCCCCAGAGCATGTACACCATTGGCTCTGTACGTTCATTCAGCTCACGAATAACCGCATCCGTGAACGTCTGCCAGCCCAATCCCTGATGTGAGTTAGGCTGACCTTCCCGCACGGTCAGTACAGCATTCAGCAGCAGCACACCTTGCTCTGCCCAATGAATAAGTGAACCATGCTTGGGGACAGGCACCCCCAGATCATCCTGAAGTTCTTTGTATATATTTTTCAATGAAGGCGGAACCCGCACTCCCGGTCTGACCGAAAAGCTTAATCCGTGCGCTTGTCCTGCACCGTGATAAGGGTCTTGGCCAATGATTACAGCTTTGACCTTGTGATACGGAGTCAGCTTCAACGCTGAGAACAAATCCTCCTTGGGTGGATAAACCGTCTGTGTTTTGTACTCGGCAGCAAGCGCATAACGGATGTTGTTAAAATAGTCAGCCTGCGTCTCCTGCTGTAGTACCTCATCCCAATCATTTCCAAACATATTGTATAGACTCCCTTCCCCTGATGAATGTATACCCGTACAGCCCGTCTGGATGGGCTCTTCCCTGCAAGAACCGACCAATCTGCGGCTCATAGACTATCCACCATTTTAACATAACCGCGGACGTCAGACCAGAAGCGGGGATTGAGGAATGTGAACGTCTGAAAGGGCGAAACAGTCATGTACACTGCTCCGCCCTAGATGTTCATCGTTATTATTTTCAGAAAATCTAGATTGCAAGGGTGAGGGACACCGTCTGCTCTACTATACGGTCACAGACAACATATCCTCCTGCTGCTTCACCAGTACACGACTGATTCGGCTCAAGCCCTCTTTCAGGATCGAACGGGGGCAAGCCAGATTCAAACGGATATATCCTTCCCCATTCGCCACAAACATCCCGCCATCCTCCAGCAGCACACCTGCCTGCTCCGCAAAAAACAGAGGCAGACTTACATCCTTCGGCGCATAAGGCGTAATATCAATCCAGGCCAGATACGTGGCATCCGGAATGTGAAACACGGCAAGTGGCAGATGCTGCTTCACATATTCGTCAACATACGCAAAATTGTCGTCCAGATATAGCTTCAGCTGACGCAGCCATGCATCACCATGCTCATACGCTGCCTGAGTGGCCGCGATACTCAGCGGGTTTTTGAAACCGTAATGACGTGCTTGCCAAATATCCCGAAGACCTTTGTTCGGAATGATGACATTCGAGAACATCAGCCCCGCCATGTTAAACGTTTTGCTCGGAGACATGCAGGTAATGATACGGTCGGTAGCCGGGAACAGCTTTGCAAGCGGGGTATGTGTTTTTCCCGTGCGCAGCAGATCACAATGAATCTCATCTGAAATGATCCAGACATCATTGCTCAGACAGATCTCACCCACCCTCTCCAACTCTTCCTTGCTCCAGATGCGTCCAGACGGATTATGCGGGTTACAGAAAATACATACACGAACCTTCTCGTCCCTCGCCTTTGCTTCAAAATCCTTAAAATCAATCGTATATTGCCCTCGCTCATTGATCATGTCCGAGCACACCAGTTCGAGCCGGTTATGATCCGCTGCCGACTTGAAAAATCCATAGGAAGGCGTCAAGATTAACACCTTCTCGTCCGGCTGGCAGATATATTCTACCAGTTCATAGAGCGCAGGAATAATGCCATTCGACGTCTCCAGATGCTCCTTCGGGAAGGACCAATCATAATAACGCTTCATCCAGCTCGCAACCGCTTCGTAATATGCTGGATCAAAAATCTGTGAGTATCCCATAATCCGGCGATCCAGCCGCTGCTTCACCGCATCCAGAATCTCGGGCGGGGTCGCAAAATCCATATCGGCAATCCACATGCGGATCATCTCTTCGTCTTTGAACGGAAAGGTCATCTCACTTGTTGCATTGAAAATATATTGGCGAAAACCGTCCGTATTCATGGCGTTGGTTCCGGTGCGATCAATAATCTCGTCAAAATTATAGCGCTTGACACTCTCCGTAATGTTGTTGGTCTGATTCGTCTGATTCATCTTCGTCATGGTGATTAACTCCTCTGATTGTCTTTTGGTCACTTTTGGTCACTTTTGGTCACTCTCGGTTCACTGCTTCTGCCCCTATTGTTCCATGTCGCCGAAGTTGCATCAAATGCAAGAGAATCTACTCTAAAGAAACAAAATACTTTCGATGTTTCCTCAGAATAGTCTTTTCACTGTAAAAGTGATATATTTCTTATAGGTATTTGCTTTTACGAAAGTTTTTCATCTTTTTCATCTATTCTCAGGAAACATCACCTCTACGAAGGAGCTGCCCACGATGAACAACATCAATCAAGAGGTTGGCAAAAAAATAAAGAACTTCCGCAAATGGCGCGGGCTCACCATACAGCAGCTGGCAGACCAGATTTTCAAAAGCAAGGGTACGCTTTCCAAATATGAGAGCGGGGATATTACACTGGACCTGGTGACATTGCACCAGATTGCGGACGCGCTGAACATCCAGGTGGAACAGCTGCTTTATAAAGAACCGAGACATGCCTCACCGCTGATGAATACAGTGCAGTCCAGCTTTTTCAAAAATTCGACCCGCTTCTACTCTTACTTCTACGACGGTCGAAACAATAGCCTCATTCGCTGCGTCATTGACATGATGGCTCAATCGGATGCCAATCGCTATCGCACGGTGATGTATATGAATGTGAAGGATTTTGAGAATTATCAGGAATGTGAAAATATGTACTGGGGGCATACGGAGCATTATGACACGCTCACCACCCTGATTCTGAAAAACCAGGCTACACCGCTCGAAAATCTGTATATTAATATTTTGGCATCGTTTCAGGAGTCGGAGAAAAAATGGGGGCTGATGGCCGGTGTCTCGTTCAGGCCCTTCATGCCGATTGCGCTGAAAATGCTCTTCTCCCGCACCCCGCTGCCAGAAACGCCGGAGCTCTATAATGAGCTGAAAATTTCCAAAGAGGATCTGCGTACACTCAAAATTTACAATATGCTTGCCGTAACCTGAGTCTGGCAAATCACCTGAAGCAGGAATGAAACGACGACAAGCCAAAAACACCTGCCGAAGCTGTTCATTCCAGCCCAAGCAGGTGTCTTTGATGTAAGCTTAAGGATGTTCAAACGCAGCACGCCGAGGCAGCTTTCTTACAGAGAGCTTTCAGCAAGCGTTTCTCTTTTCCATGTAAATCTCTGTTCTCTGCGTTAAAGTTTGAGTGTGTTTATGAACACACTGTAGCCGTACCGCCTAGTGTTTGATCAGATCCAGCGTTTCGTCAAACTGCTGCTTCTGCTCCTCAATCTTATGCTCGTTGCCAATAACACAACGGTGCTGTTGCTCCAGAATCGCAGAGACAAGTCCGGCAAAGCCGTTAATGTCGCTCTCCTTCGTACGTAGCACCTCATCCCGCTCCCGCTGCAGATCAGCTTCCGTCACATTGGACAGATAACATTCCAGCGAGAAGGCCCCTTCACTGTAAGGCGTTCTAGGCGTATCCAGATCCTGAATCGCACCAATGATATACCGTGTCATCTCCCGTTCATCAGCACGGAAATCGTTCAGATACTGCGGGATTCCCTCGTATACCTTATACGTTTTATCCAGATTCGGATCACGGTAGGAGGCCAGGTAGCTGTCACCATTCCGTCTAAACCCGGACATGCAGCCGTAAGCGCCGCCTTTGGCGCGAATGTTGTTCCACAGATAATCGAGGGACAAGATCCCCTGTAATACACGGAGCGAGCCGGTATAGGCAAACCCTTTGTCGATATAATTCCCGGTTTGCACCACATACTGGACCTCGGATGGAGAGCGGAACCCTTCGTTATGTGTGGCAGGCGTGAACGTAAAGGCTTCCTTCGCTACTTCTTGTGTGAACAGCATGGCTTTCAGGCCGGAGACCTGCTGCTCCAGGCCTTCGTATCCTTGATCATCCGCAGTGTAGCTGACCAGCAGATTTTCCGGTCTGAAAATGTAACCCATCAGCTCTTGCAGGCTGGCGGACAGCTGTTCTTTTTTCGCATCAAAATTCGCCTGCAGATCCTCAAGCCATTGATAGTACGCAATCCCGCTAACCGCTTCTCTGAAATCAGCAACGGCCGAATGCTTCGAGGACGATCTTGCAATCCCCGCAGAGTGACCACTGTTGATCAGGTTGCGCTGCAAGTTGCCTTTGACTTGAGAGATGATCTCGAAAAGTCGCTTCGTATTGTCAAAACGGGACGTAAGCACGATCTCCTTGATCATATCAAAGGCAAATCCAAGTTTGTCATACAGCACTTTGGCGTTAAATTCATATGTCGCCTTGAAGTCTTCATGTTGATGTGCGTTCGCATACGTGCCAAGCCCGCTGTTGATGCCGCCGGAATGGATGTGAATCTCATTCGACAACTCATTGAAGGAGTAGTTCTGTGTATCCACGTATCCCAGTACATTTTTCAACAAACCCGCATAAGGCAGCAGGCGGCGCGGTACGTCCTTGATATCAAACAGCAGCCTCAAATAACCGATACCGTTCGTATACAGATTGTGATGCAGAATGGTTGTGCCATCAACATTGTTCACCGTTTGGTAGAGCCTGGATGCCTTCGTATCAATATCCTCAATCGACAACGTTGGAATCACCTGCTGCTGTTCCTTGGTCGAAGGGGTATTCTGGTACTCCGCGAGTGCCTCCGTACGTTTAATCATCTCCTGCACTTCTTCCGGGCTAAGTCCGGCCTGCACCGATTTCAGACGAGCCTTCAGCGCCTCTTCCTTACGCGCATTCAAGCCTTTGTCCGGCGTCAGTGCCACAAACGAGGTATGTGTGTTTTGTAAAAGATATTTCTCGATCAGTTGTTCAAAATAACCTTGCTTCATTTTCGTGCGAAGCTCTGCAAATACATCATTTGCCTCCAAATGGGTGAAAGGCGCCTCCTTGTCATACAGCCAGCTTTGCAGGGAGGAAAATCCGTAGATCAGCCCTTTGGGCATACGGCCAAAGTCCGCTTCCCGGTGATTGAACTCGTACGAATTAATACCGGCAAGCAGCGCTTTCGGGTCAAAACCTTCCTTAACCACTCGCTCCAGCACTTCCTTGATCGTTCCGAGGAATTCATCCTTGCTTGATAGATTGCTCTTCTTGAGTCCGACCGTGAACACGGGCTGATATAAACTGTCATCATAAGAGCCATAAACATCCTTCGCGATGCCTTTATCCAGTAGTGCCTGCTTCAGCACAGCCCCAGGTGCGTTGAGCAGCGCGTATAGCAAAATTTGAAACGAGATGTTCAGTTCCTTGTCCAGACTTGTGCCAATCACCGCATTATAGGTCAAAAAGCTGTTGTCCACTTCGGATTCCGTGCTTCCCGCAGAGTACGACTTCACCGCATCCACCCGCGCCGGGAAGGCAGGTTGCAGCTTGATCTCCGAGTCAATCTCGATCCGATCATAGCTGCTCAGGTAATTTTCATCCAGCCATTGCAGCTTCTCTTCCATGTCCATGTCACCGTACAGGTAGATGTAGCTGTTGGACGGATGATAGTATCGTTTGTGGAAATCGAGCAGCCCTTCATAGGTCAGGTCCAGAATCGCCTCCGGGAATCCCCCTGACTCACAGGAATACGTTGTATCCGGGAAAAGGGAGTTCAGCACTTCACGTCTCACCAACCGTTCTGGCGAAGAAAAGGCACCCTTCATCTCGTTATATACAACGCCGTTGTACGTCAGCTCATCATTCGCGGAAGTGAGATTGTAATTCCAGCCCTCTTGCAGAAATATTTTTTCATTCTCATAGATGTTCGTATTTAACACCGCATCCAGATACACATCCATCAAGTTATGGAAATCGTGATCATTGCGGCTGGCCACCGGATAGATCGTTTTGTCAGGATACGTCATCGCATTCAAAAATGTATTCAGGGACCCCTTCAGCAGCTCCACAAAGGAATCTTTGGCCGGGAACTTCTTCGACCCGCAGAGCACGGAGTGCTCCAGAATATGGGCTACCCCGGTATCATCCTCGGGAGGTGTGCGAAAGCCAATGCTGAACACCTTGTTATCGTCGCTGTTGGATAGCAGTACAATGTGAGCACCGGATTTCTCATGTTCCAGCAGGTACGCATCCGATTGCAGTTCTTCGATTCTGCGCTCCTGTAACACCTTGTAGGGTTTAAGCTGTTTCAACATAAATAGAGTCCTCCGTCCATTAAATTGTTGTATAGGTTGATGACTGGATACTCGTTCACATGTGAAAATTACACAGGCACTCCAAAGATGTGTAATATTGTATTGGAACTCAATCCGCAGGCAGGGTGAAAGGGAATATCTTCCTATGGATAGTATACACCATTGTGATCTTACTTCATAAAGAGACAGCCGAATCCACTTTCTGATATGTATTATGCAAGGGTTGTGTTTATGAGCTATGCGGGGTGGAGGGAAAAATTAGGGAAGTATTATTTTAATAATTTTTATTGCGAAATTTTTTTATTTTCTATTTTAAATGCACTTGTTAAAGTCACTAAATTGTGAGAAGTTGGAGATAAAACAGTTAAAGCAATTCCTGTAAAAACTCCTTCTACCCCAGCACTACTGTTTTAGTACCGTAGCATAAAAAAGATTTGTGACGAAATGTGAATTATCACTCCGCACAAATCTTATTAAATTTTACGAGAGTAGAAGGTGTCTTTATGAAGTCCAAAGTATTTAAAGTAACAATATCTGTGATCGTTATTTTAGGAATTGTAACAGCACTTTTTTTATACTTCTATAAATTCCCCAAAGAGATAAACATAATATCCCCAGCTGTAAGTTTCTATGAGAATGACCCTTCTTCAGTGGAGGGTACTACAATAAAAGTATCAGGAACACTGTACCGACCTTTGTTTCAACAACATGTATTTAAAGGTTCAGTAACGATTGATAACTTAGATTTTACCAAAAAGAATGAAACCCTCGATACCTATATACTTGATAGAAAGAATGGCATCAATATGGGAAATCTTGTTTATCATAAACCTTCAACACCAGGGGAGTTTTTAACTTCAAGTATGATCTGGTTTGATGACACTTTCGAACATGTTAATATAGCGAGCGATTGGGGACAGAATAAAAAATTATTTTTTATTGTCTCAGCTTCTTCTTATGAAGAGGGTATTGATGCTCAGCGAAAGATGAGAGATAAGTATGGTTCCTTTTTTGTTCCAAGAGAATAGATACAGCACACCTCGATGTATCCAATCCTAAAGTTCGTCCCCAATCTGCCCCCAGAAATAAAAAAGACACTTAATACCTGTGAATCCCATTTTTCATTTGAAGACATAAAAAAAGAAAACCCCTTATGTATCAAGGAGTTTCCTTCTCTTTTAAGATGCCGAGGACCGGGATCGAACCGGTACGGTAGTCACCTACCGCAGGATTTTAAGTCCTGTGCGTCTGCCAATTCCGCCACCCCGGCATATGTAATATTTTCTTGGCGACAAGAAATATCTTATCATGAATAAATTAATAATGCAACCCTTTTTCCTAAAAAAATGAAACAGGCACTGCAAGCGTCAGCTTACAGTGCCTAGAAAGTCCGAGTTGCGGTCCCGGACTTCCGGTAAACCATCTATATTAAGGGAGGTGTGATATAAGAATACCTCCCCAACATTAAAGAAACCTAAAATCAGCCTTAAATTAAACTAAAAATGCAAAATTGTTTTTACATGCTCTGCCTGTTCCTCGCTGCACTCTACAAAGATCAGAATATGACCTTGCAGCAGCCATTCCTCATAATAACGGGCATCCTCTTCCGTGATGCCTGCACCCGTTAGCGTTAAGACCAGATCATCTGTCTCATTGCCAATCTCATTGCCCGCCAATCGTCGTACCGCTGTTCCGATGGATGCCGTCTGATGCATGCGTTTCCCCAATCCAGCCAATATGCCCTTGAGCGCTCCAAATGCGCCATTCGTTCCAGCACCCTTGAGTGGTTTCGGCAGCCCTGTTTGCTCACTAATCATCTCAAGATCAAGCTGCTCCTTCGCTACAGCACCCAAATGCTTCTCCTCAATGCCTTCTCTTCTAAGATTATTTAATAAAATAATAGCCTCCTGCTCTGTATGAGCAAGCCCTACCAGCAATTTTGTCATCCCGTTCCCCTCCTCTTTCTTATCTACATATAACCCCGAAGACGATGTTCAGTAACGCTAAACGTCTTTGCTAAGTCAATTCACCTAGAACGACTGAATTATTTCTTTACTGGAAATCCATACCTAGTTCTGATAGACTATATAAAGAAGACAAATTAACCATTGAAAACTTTAACCTTGCAATAAATATCTTATTAATCAGGAGTAATGACATATGAAAAAAGAGGTAGAAATTGCCATTCGACGCAAACAACAGGTTATGGTCCGTAATACGAGCGGGCAGACCGTAACCGGCTTCCCGGAACGCACAGCGGACAGTTCCATTCTCTCCTTGCGCACTGTACAGGGCAATGTGTGGATTCCATTTGATGAAGTTGAACAGGTGACTCGCCTGTTGACCCTTCGTTCTCACCATCTGGGTACTATGCAGCTTGTATAACATCTGGGTCGCCCAGCTGTCGAACCACGCTCCTAGAGAACCTCAGCACACTTCAATAGCTAAAAGCTTACCGCAAGAAAGCTACATCGGAAGCATAAGCTTCACCTTTATCACCGGATTTTTCCCTTTGGAAAAGGGAATCGAAAAAATCTGGGGATAACTGCTACTCTCCAGTTATTCTGTCATCGGAGTGGACTGTGCAAAATCTTTGGTTCAACTTATATAACAGCACGCCTATATTCAAAAAACCAGACGATAGACGTCTGGTTTTTCTTTTCTTATGGTTATTGTTTATTCAACAATACTACTTCACAACAAATCTGACACGCGTACCGTCCGGATATGTACTTAACTGATTGCCTACCCAAGAGCCTGCACCGCGATTATCTTTGGGTGTAATATACTGGATATCTGCTCCCGTTCCCCCTTCGGCACACATCGCCATAGGCCACTCATCCCGATCCTTGCCTTTTTTCACCGGCACACCTCGGAGCGAGAGCTCTCTGTTCCCTTCAGCGCCCTTTCGGTCAATCGTGCAAACATCCGAATGCCCCGCCTCGATCGCCTTGCGAATATGGTTCGCTGTCTCGGGATAACGATCTGCAGGAAAAGTAATCGTATGATCAACACCCTTGTCGGTAGCATTGAATGGAGAAGGGAATTGCTGCGGCCACTCTCCACCTGCCCAGGCATATAATGCAATCAATACCATACCTGCTAATGTCAGCATTTGTTTGATGAATCGACGGTTTCCTCTACTGCCTTTTCTGCTGCTGCGTCTTTTACTCATGATGTTCCTCCCCCGTATAACACACTAGCATTATAACAGAACGTCAGTTCGCAGAACAATAATATCCATATAAAAAAACAGCCGGATTGCTCCGGCTGCCTAATGTTATGCAATTTTTCCTATCCTGCATTAGTAATACTCTGTCTGCTTAGGAACGGGACCATTACATGGAACTCCGTTCCTTTTCCTTCCACGCTATGCACTGTAATGCTGCCGTTCATCAGCTCTAATAGCTCTTTGCAAATGGTTAATCCCAGACCACTTCCGCCAAACCTTCTCGCATGGGATATATCGGATTGAGTGAAGGCATCAAACAGTTGATCTATCTGATTCGAAGGTATTCCGATGCCTGTGTCCCGAACCGAGAATGTGAGCATCGTTTCCTCCTGTGAATGCTGCTTCACATCCACTTGCAGCTGTACTTCACCCTTTTCCGTGAATTTAACCGCATTGCTCAGCAGATTATCCAGTACCTGCCGAAGTCTCAGCGGATCACCCCAGAGCACATCAGGCATGCTCAGATCCGCATGGCAGAACAACCGGATTTGTTTATTAACAGCCGCTGGCTCATGGGTCTTCACAATTTGCTGAATCAGCTTGAGAGGCTGAAATTCAATATGCTCCATTCCCATTTTGCCTCTCCCCAGCTTCGCCATATCCAGACTATTATTTACGATATTCAGGAGTGCTTCCCCGGATTGACGGGCCAGCTCCAAATATTCCTGCTGCTCCTCAGTGATATCGCCCATGCCAACAAGCTCAATCATGCCCATAATACCGTTCAGCGGTGTACGAAGCTCATGGTTAAGCTTACCGATGAATTCCAGCTGCCCTCTGCTCGTTTTCTCAGCCGTAGAAGCGGCAAACTTCAACTGTTGTTCCGCAAATTTGCGTTCCGTAATATCATATTGAATCCCCACAAAATACAGGCAATCTCCGGATTCATTGAAAATAGGATCAATATTCAGCTCGTTCCAAAACTTCTGACCGCTTTTGGTATAGTTTAATATCTCCACCTTAATGGATTGTTTCTTCGCTAATGCTTCCCGAATTCGTGTAACCGTCTCGGGGTCGGTATCTGCTCCCTGTAAAAATCGGCAATTTCGGCCGATTGACTCTGCGTACGTATATCCAGTTAACGAGGTAAAATGTTCATTAACATACATGAGCGGAAACTCAGGTGTGGTAGCATCAACTACCGTAACGGAGGATTTTAATTTTGAGATGATAAATTCCCATTGCATTGGGACTTGACTATATAGACTCATGTCTGCTCCTCCGTCTCACATCCTTTAGATGGTATGTGTTGATATAATACAATCTATATTATTGTAACACAGTTATTCATTCATTGTAGTTCTTGGGTAATAGTTCTTAATTATACCGTGCACAACTGTTGACAATCTCCTGCCTTTTATCAGATTATACAGATATCCATTTATGATGTGTCATCATCGTGCTTGTACTGATTATCTGCATTTCCTAACGCCAGACCTCAAGGCGGGGCCGTTAATGGTTAATGAGGAAGGAAGATCGGTGATGAAAACTCTCTTTTTTATCTTTATGGTGTTATGCATAATCAATCTGTGCTTCCCCAAGTTTGGCTGGTACCTGCGATATGGCTGGCTCGTTCAAGGTGAGAGCGAACCTAGCAAATCTTACATGCTTATGGTCCGAATGTCCAGTCTGTTTATGCTGTTAATCGCATTTACTCTTGCAAGGGCATGAACCGATAAATAACTGCAAGAAAAAGACCAGCTGTCTCTCGGGTAGCTGGTCTTTGCCCTGCACTGACGGGAAAATGATAACTTTATTTGTGGTGAGATTTGAATAAGCGCCGTAATATATAAGTATCGTTTCAGAAAGGACATTACGTTATGAATATTGCATTTTATCCATTCTGGGCTGCGAGCACGCTGCTCTCACTCATCCAGGTTATCTCCATTACTACGCTGACCTGCCTGACCTATAAACAAACAGAATCCGTTATTTATGCTGTATTGCTTCTATGTATTTATGCACTCGGTCATACAGCAGCCAGGCTAACTTTCCATTGGCTGACCAAACACTTCGCATCACCAGGACTAATGCTTGCAATGCCCTTGATCAAAGCACTGCTACTCATTGGAGCTGCCTTTGCATCGTCTCACCTGACAGAATATGCCGCTTTATTATATATAAGCTTCATTTCACTCTCGGTTGTGTTTCGCTGGGAAAGCTTGCTTCTGCAGGCTCTTCAGCCACGACTCATTGAAGGAGAGGACTTGGACAAAACCAACAATCTGATCTCATTTGCAAACTATACTGTAACAGGCATCGGGCTGATTATGACCGCAATTACGATCCTGTATGCTAGTATCCCACTGGCACTTTGGATTGCGGTAAGCCTATCCCTTGCTGCACTGGCGCTCATAGGTACCGTTCAGCGCCTGATTCGCAACCCCTCTCAATTTTCACTAAAACTCAGCCCCAGGCACGCACATCACAAATAAAAAAGACGAGCACGGCTAACGGGCTCGTCTACTGCTGTCTCCACACTCTAATCCAAGCGATAATCCGTCAATGGCTTGCCCTGCTTATAATACAAATTCGGCGATAATATATTGAAAAAAATGTGAACATCCGGCATGTCCGCTTTCTCAAGGATAGACTGCATGCATGATGCGATCCGATCATGTATTTCCTGGTCACGCTGAAACATCAAAATCTCGATGGATGCCGGAGAAGGTGTCAGGGCTTGTACATCATGACGCTCTGCTTTCATTCTTTCCTGTGGAAGTTGAGTGATCAGAGCCATTTGCTCGGTAATCTGAGGTACAACCTCCTCCAGCTCATGACCTGTGAATCCTTTAAAACGAATAAACGGCATTGCGATCCCTTCAATCTCTATAATAGTCTCTTATGTGATTTTAAGTACATTGTTTTCAGTTGTCAAATGTCATTCATACCATATATGGCCCTATGAACGAGAGCAAAGCCCCACCAATGTTTTGATGGAGCTGATGCTGCCACACCCAACCGCTAGATTACAGCCAGAAAGATTTCGTGATGATTACGAGCAAAATGAAGAGAACGAGGATAGCGCTAGTCGAAGTCCACGCTCCATATCCACAACCGTAACCATATCCAACATGACTCATTTGATTGGCCTCCTTTGAATTTCAAGGTATGCCATAACATATGCGGTTTTTCTGGCAGTGACCGGGCGGATGTCCAAGTCTAGTCGCCCAATCCTTTGGGGTTGTACATGTTCTCTGTCCGAAATCCACATCATGTCTGCCTGATGTCTGCATTAAGAGCCTTCTGCCACAAGACAAGTGCTCTGATTTTCATAACAAAAGCCGAATCACACCTCAAACGTTCAGGTATGACACGGCTCGGCTCATGTCTTCATTAAACTATGTAAAACTAACCATTTCTACGTTCAATCTGATCATAGATCGCTTGCCCATCATAGCCAGGTTCCCGCGCAACATCTTTTCCAAGTAATATAAGATTTTTCATGCCGTCGCTATTAACGCTGAGAATGCTAAATGCCCCTAAAAGCCATAACAAAGGAAAAAACAAAATGGAAAAACCTTTTTTCATCGCGCGCCCTCCTTCTTCTAAAAAGTAAACTTCTGTTAATTATACGTCAACACTTGAAGGAAAGTTTCATTTTTATGGAATCAATTGAACAGGCTGGATCTGGAGTGAGCGTCACTCCAGACTACGCAAAAGGGCTGCAGCATCCTGATGGTTCGGGTCCAACTCAACCACACGACGAGCATAGCTGAGCGCTTCCTGCTCCAGTTCAAGCTCATAACAACACACAGCCAGTTCATATAAATGTGTTGTCAGATGTTCATCGGAGGTAGCTGTGAGTGATTTCTCCAGAAAAGGCTTTGCATCTTCATACATAAACATCTCCATAAACAACTGGCTCGTTATCAATGCAAGCTGTGCCTGATGCCCCAAATTGTAATAAGCGGACCACATCTGCCTGATACCCGATTGAAGGTCTGACATTTCCTCATCACTTGCATCTGGCAGCAGATATTTAATACGAGGATGAGCATGCATCAGAAATTCGGCATCGTACCCGCCCAAACGCCAGAAGGGCAGCAGCTGCTTCAGCTCCATCTGATGCACATTGGGGTCGATCCACTCCTTGAGACTGAAAAAATCATCTGGACCGAATCGCTCAACAAAGCGATGGTAGGCCAGCCTTGTGTTCACATAACTGATCGGTTTCTCCAGCATCAAAATCATACCAATGTTCAGGTCTCTATAATGATGTGCCGTAAAATAGGCCTCAGCGCCTTCCTGTTCAAGCACATATTGGATTGCATGGTAATTGGCTGAAAGCGAGAAGCTGCCATGCAGCGCAAATTCAGGAGGCTCCGCATATTTCCAGTAATCCAGCCGATGATCCCCCTTATCTGCCGTTATCAGCATGTAACCTGACCGGGACAGCTTGCCCAGACGTTCGAGACAGCTCAGACCCGCAGTCGGAAGCAGAATGTGCGAATCCTCCAGTTCAGCCCGGTACAGGGCGATCAGTTCGGAGTATGGAGCGCTGTTCGAACTATACTCGGGTGCAGCACGATAGGTATAATGTAATGACATCTGTTCCAGCATCTCGGCAGGTTCTTGTGTATTTACATCTTGCGGGAGCTCCACAAGCAGATCACATTCAAATACCTGCCCCTCACCAATATAGATCAACTCCTGCGGAATACTGTCAAAAAAATAATTGGCAATGAGCAGCAGCGGCTGCTGCAAATCCCCCTGCCTTATGGTCACTCCCGACACAACCAAATTCAATTCCTTGTCCTGCATCGCATCAAAGCATGCAAAATCCAGCAGCCCCTGGGATATATAAGCCTGCATGGAGGGATGCTCTCTCCATCCCATTACATTTTCCATAGCCAGGTCTGTCATGACATACCGAAAAGCTGGCAGCTCAATCCCAGCAAGTTCCTTCAGCGCACATAGCTTGTATAATATGTGATGGGCTAAACGTCCCGCTCCTGCTCCAAGCTCAACAATGGTGATCGTCTCGTGCTGTACACCTCTGGCAGCCAAATCCTGCAAAAACGCAAAAATCATCTCCTCATACGCCGTTGCAACGAACGGATTGCTCGTAATATACTGCGGGACCTGGTTGCCCTCCCAGGCCTGCAAACCCTTTTGTTCGTAGTACGCTCTCTGCCACTCCCAGATCGGTGCTTCACTGAACCGGAAATACTGACTTTCTTTTTCTATCTTCACTTGTATTAACCTGCTTTCTATTTATGTATTCCAAATATCACCAATATCATCCGATACAAAAATATCATTATATCATACTTCCTTTTTAGTACTGCCTATTAATATTCCCCCGGAAGAAAAAGCACATTCACGTTATCTAAAATACAAAAAAAGCCTGCTTAATAGATAAGCAGACTCAGATCTCTTGACAGCCAATTCAATCTTAGTCAGAATACAGGACACCGTCAAAGTTCTCAGGACCTACACGAATCGTACCAAGCAAGTTTGTACTGACAAATGCAGTGTACGTTAATTGAGGTGTAATGGGTGGGTTGAAATCGTCGGCAGAGAACGTAATAACCTGTGGTGCCAAGACACTTAAGTTAAATGTAGATGTAGCAGAGTAAATGACAGGGTCTGTCGATAATGTTCCTCGAACTACCGTAATGGTTACACCTACAAGTGCCAAAGGAAGCTGTAAAGACACCGTGCCTTTAAACTGCACCCGCGGGTTTGCTCCAATGCCCGCTGTAGTAACCAAACCGATCTGACCAAACAACTGTGGTGTATTGATGACAAGGATCGGGATGGCGATCGAGTTGGCCAAGCTTGCATTCTGCGAGGTTCTCGCATCTATTAACTGAGTCATGAAATCTACCTCCTATGTGTCGGGATACGATAGTATATGTGAGAATTGTATTGTGACATGGACATACTTACCCTTGAAGAAAAAAAGTCAGATGACTATATAAGTTAAACCATTCATATACACGTGAACGGAGAGGACAGAAAAAACCTGAAAAAGCGGAGCGGTCGCCTTTATCACCGGATTTTCCTCCTTTAGAAAGGGGAATCGAAAAAATCTGGTGATAACAGCGATTGGAAGGTTATTCTGTCATCGGAGTGGCTTGTGTTAACTTGAAATGCACACCAGATCCCTTATAACCTACGAAATTGTCACTATGAAAACAGAAAAAAACCCTTGCATCGCAAGAGTTTTGAAATATGGGCCCTACAGGACTCGAACCTGTGACCAATCGGTTATGAGCCGACCGCTCTAACCAACTGAGCTAAGGGCCCTAGACAAAATAATATATAACAGTGCAGATGACGGCTGTGAATCATCCAGTAAAGCTATATTGCGGGGGCAGGATTTGAACCTGCGGCCTTCGGGTTATGAGCCCGACGAGCTACCGGGCTGCTCCACCCCGCGTCGTTAGAAATAATAAACAGCGACTTAATTAATATACACCATTAATACATTATAAGTCAAGGGGTAATCTCAGGGAATAAATCGCACACCATAACGGCCTTTGCGTGAACGGTATACTTCGACTTCTTCAGGCTCGTTATGACCATATATCCAGCCATCCTGCTCCAGTCTTTTTGCCAGGCAGCCTGCCTGAAATTTAGTTGTGTACAGCTTGCCAAAATATACCCATCTCATGCTGCTCGTCCTTTCTAATGGCATCATATCTTGCTGTTAATTGTAGAATGCCCCTTTTTCGTAAAAATAGCCGCCAGAGATTAATAAATCTCCAGCGGCCATTTAAAATTAAGAATTCACGCTACATATATGTTTTCCCTGGATACGAACGTGAGAAAATATAACTTATTGGAATGTCGCTTTAGGATCCTTCTTCAACTTTTCAAGCATTTCGTTGCCTTTCGCTGCCCATTCTGCAAGTGCTTCTTTTGGTGTCTTTTTGTTTTCTAAAACCTGATTAAAGTATTCCATACCTTTATCACTTACCTGCCATAAGTTAGGCATCTTTTGATACAGCTTGTCGAGGTTGGTATTGGTAGGCGGTACCGGCTTCAACGTGTAGAATGCCTGAATATTATAGTCCAGACCATCTTTCGGCTTGATAAAGCTCTTCCGGGATACCATCTCGTAGCTGCTGCGTGCCTTGATCTTCGCCCAATCCTCACTGTTCATATACTTGATCAGTTCCCAGGCATCATCCGGATTCTGCGCCGAGCTGTTGATTGCCATCAAATTACTCAAGTAAATGTTGCCGCCAATTTCAGGCGCTTCCGGATGAACCGGCGGTGTTACGACGTCCCATTCCACCTTGGTGAAATCCTTCATTTTATCAGCATTTTTGTTTGCATCAATCAGTTGATTAATATAGCTGTAATCGCCGATCGCCATCGCCGTCTTCCCACTCAGGAACAAGTCGCCCTGCATAGGATTGTAGCGCCCATCTGTCTGTTGATCCTGCTGCTCGTCACCTTTCGGGATCACTTTATCAAGCGCCAGCTTGCTGATCGTGCTCCATACCTTCTCCCACTGCGGAGAGTCCACCGTCATCTTTTCTGCCTTATCGTCAAACATCTTCAACTGCAGTGCGTTGTAATACTGCGCCATGGAGTAATACGAAGATCCGCCTTGATAGGTGGAAAATGCCAATCCGAAGACATGATCTTTCCCTTCCCCTTTTGTAAGACGTCTGGCCAGATTAAAGATATCATCCCACGTCATATTATCCGTTGGCGGTTCAACACCTGCTTTTTCAAACAACCCTTTGTTGTAATACAACGCCGAGGAAGAGAATGTAGGTGTCAGTGCATAGATGTTCTGGTCACCCAGATCCTTGATCCCCTCAAGCACACTTGGCACAATATCACTCGTATCAAACTTGTCTTCCTGCATCAATGGATCAAGCTGTTTAACCATATTTTCCTGAATTAGTGCTTTTACTGTAGAGGTATCGGCAATGACAACATCAACCGGATTATCTCCAGTCATAATTTTTTTCAAGCTTTCGAGCGTATCCGGGACTTCTGGCTGCTCTTCCGAATTCCCATATCCGTACATGCTGCCCTGATCGACAGCCGGTACGATCTCTACCGTAACATTGCTATGTGTAAGCTCAAAAGCATCTGTGAATTGCTGACGGAAATAGCTGTCATCCTGTCCTCCCCACAGTGTAGCTACACGCAGCACACGCTGTTCATTATCCTTATTCTCACTAGCTGTACATCCCGCAATTAAAGGTAATGCCAACGTTGCTGTCGCCATGATGGCAAGCACACGTTTCCCCCACAACCTGTTCTTCATCTCACAATTTCCCCCTCATTATTATCTTGGCGGTGTAATGACAATTCGTTCACCATCAAACTCCAATGTCGCCCGGCTATCAATCGACAAAGCTTCCAGATACTCTTTAGGGACCTGAAGCCGCCCTGCACGATCAATAATGACAAAGGCTTCATGAACGTCAGGTGCCCCTGCCTCAGACAGGCCCTGTTCATCGTCAAGATTCGGATTCCGCTTCACAAACTCAGTGCTTGTCAGGCCGTCCCGAATTGCAACAATGCGGTCCACTTTGCCCGCCAGTGTCAAATCATGGGTAACGATAACAATCGTTACCCCGAGTTCCTTGTTCATTTTGCGGAAAATATTCATGATCGTGTCACACGTCTCGGAATCCACCGAGCCTGTCGGTTCGTCCGCCAGCAGAATTTTGGGCCGATTGGACAAGGAAATGGCAATGGCTACACGCTGCTGCTCCCCTCCTGACAACTGATGCAGCTTGTTATGCATCCGATCCTTCAGACCAACCCATTCCAGCAGCTGCATCGCATACGCACGATCACGCTTGCCTCCCAGAATCATCGGTGTCTCTACATTCTCCAGCGCTGTGAGATAGGGCAACAGGTTGCGCCCATTGTTCTGCCAGATGAATCCGACCGTGTGCCGCTTATACTCCACTAATTGAGCATCCGTCATTTTCAGCAGATCCCAGTCCCCCACAACGGCTGTACCGGCAGTAGGACGATCCAGACCGCCCAGAATGTTAAGCAGGGTTGATTTGCCGCTGCCACTGTTGCCGATAATGGCCATCATCTCTCCTTGATTGACAGTCAAGTTAAGGCCTTGAAGGGCAACGACTTCCACATCGCTGGATTTAAAAATTTTGACAAGTCCCTCGCATTGGATCACGTCTACCTCTCCTCTCCCATTTTGACCGCCTGATGGACTCTCAGCCTGCGAATCTGCCAGAGCAGCATGGACGCTCCGATAATCAGCATGACCACGGTTACGCCGTAGAGCTGAAGCATATCCTGCTGTTCAAAGACGATGCGGAATGGCGGAACCTGGGCGGACACATTATCTGTCGTTTGCAGGAATGGCAGGAAGAGCCTGCTTGAAACCTGACCAATACCAATTCCCAGCAAGATCGAAAGACCCGCCGTGAACACCTGCTCCAGCAGCAGCATGCCGCTAAGCTGTGCCCTCGACAGCCCCATGGCTCGCAGTACACCGAACTGCACCACCCGTCCTGAAAGGTTAAAGAACCAGTAGAGCACGTACCCGATTAACGAGATAATTACTGATACCAGGAAGCCCAGACTCAAGATACCAAACACCCCCCCCCTTGAAGGATGTTTTCCCTGAGTAACCAGTTCTGTTCGTACATCACGAACAGATGACAGCTCAATCCCTTCTGCCGCAAGTTTCTCCATTAATGGAGCCACCTTGGCGTCCGGTTTCATTTTCAACCATACCTCATATGGGATTAAAGGCACCTGATCATATATATAATCCAGATTGGCCACGAAGAACGGCATCTGATCCGGGTATTGTGAAGGCCAGTATGGAATGATACCAAACACAACAAATTCGATCGCTTGACCTTGAATACCCATAGATACCATATCTCCGGTTTTAAGCTTGAATTTGTCTGCAAATTTCGAAGAGATGAGCACAGCCCCTTCATACTTTCCGAGTAAATCCAGATACTTGTACGGATGGGCAGGGAACAGATCGTTTCGGAACCAGGCTACCTGGGCAAAATCAACATTATCAATACCGACTAACATCCCCTGACCGCCAGATTTACCCGAAACAATGATGTTCCCCTTCGTTTGCAGTACACGCGCAGCATGCTCTACACCGTGAAGCTTGCGGAACACTTCAAACGGAGGCTCGGAGTAAATAATTTTGGTTGGCTGTGACGAACCGCCACCAGCACCGCCGCCCGGCGCTCCGCCACCACCATTTCCTCCTCCTGCACCGCCGTTTGCTCCACCACCACTGCCGCCTCCGCCTTGCTGACCGCCACCTGATCCTCCGCCCTGTCCAGAACCTCCAGGCTTAATCTCCGGCGTTCCTTCCCATACCGTTTGCATAATAACATCCGAACCGTAACGGTACAGTGTACGCTCTGTCGAATTCAAATCAATGGTGCGGGCCGCAGCCGAGTTATACACCCCAAGTCCGAGTGTCAGCACCAGCAGAATCATCAGCGGGTAGTAGGATGAAGAGGAACGGGACAACTGCGTCAATGTCAGATACAGCGGGACTGGAAGCAGCTTGCGTCCGATGAATTGAATCAGCTTCAGAATCCAAGGGAACAAACGCAGGAAAAACAATCCCAGTGCAAAGATGGCAAGCGCAGGTACGAAGAATAGAAACGGCTGCACCTGTAACTGATCCGTGGTCATTCCTGTCTGGAACGTTAGCATCTGACGTTCATAGAACAAATAATAGCCGTATCCCGCCAATCCCAGCAGCCCGACATCGAGGAACCAGCGCTGCCACAGCGGCGCACGGTCTGTACGAGCCTGACGCCGTTTCGCGGATACAATCGTCGCCCGAGCATAAGTGACTGCTGGAATCAGAGATGCAATGATGGCAACGAGTACAGCTGCTACCCCGAGCAGCACCGCTTCCTTGGATACACCGATCGGAATGGATTTTCGATCAACAAAAGACAAGAAGCCGCTTGCAGAGCCAATGCTTTTTGCCATGAACCACCCAAGAAACGGTCCAACCACCAGCGCTATAGCCCCCAGGAAGATGCCTTCCAGCAGATACAGCGAGAAAATTTGACGAGCCGAGGCTCCGCGGCTGCGAAGCACCGCAATGTCACTCTCCTGCTTTTGCAGCGATTGTCTTGCATTCATTGCGATAAAATAAAAGACCATTGCAATCATCGGCGCAGCCAAGGTAAACAGCATCGTCTGCAGCTGCAGACTCTGACTGCGGAACTGCTTGAGCAGATCACCGAACGTAATATCCACTTTGGTATCCTTCAACCGTTGATACAGATCAATATCCAGCCTTTCCAGCATAGCACTGAGACCAGACAGCTGGCTGGTTTGAATGTCTTTCAGGTCAAAGGCATAATACCAACGCGAGTTTTGAAGCGGAATGCCCTTTTCCTTGAGTAATACGTTATTAAAAACCGTATCATTCACATAAAGCCCGTTCATCATGCCATCGAACCCTTGTACCCAGTAAGGACTGTTTACATCGTCCGCTTTGAATGAACCTGTAATTTTGATACGAAGTGTGATGTCAAGACCACTGTATATCGGATACTCCAGAATATCGCCAACATGCAGATCATTCCGGTACATTCCTTCTTCCAGCATCACGGCCTCGATAATATCGTCCTTGACCTGATTTCCGGGTTTTACGCCGGCAGAGTAATTCACCTGTGCATCCAGCCCGCTCATCGCTGTCAGTGTCATGCTCCGTACCCGGCTTGCATCCACTTTGGTTGGATCTTCAGGACTGACCTCGGTACTGCGAATGGATCTTGTATTCACATACGTACGGAATGGAAAGCCGATGTCACGGGGAACATCCTCGCGAATGTAGCGATCAACCTCATCAAGGCCTCTTAAATCTGTCTTTGCACCCCCAGGTGCCTGATAACTCATCAGCAGTGATCCTGCTGGCAAGCCCTCACTGTTATCCTGCAGTGTCTGCGCGACAACCCGTTTCAGTGCACCATCGGCATACATCGGAATACTGACGGTGAACGCTACCGCCACAATCAAGCCGATTAGTGTACTGAAGGTCATCCAGCGTGTGTTCCACATTTTGCGGAACAGCAGCCGAAGCAATGGCAGCCCCATTAGCGTCCCACAACCTTCTGACCCACTGTCAGACCTTTCAGAATCTCGACATCGGTCGATGTCTGCTGTCCAACCTCAACGTCCACCTCGCGCTTGCTTCCGTCACTCTCAATGACCTGTACATAGGTTCTGGAGCCGATGGAGCGCAGAGCGGATACAGGAATGACAATTGCGTTCTCGGTACGCTGTGTTACGATGGAAACCGTTAAAGGCGTGCCGCGTTCCACACCTTTCGGCATTTTCGCCAGGGTAACAATGACATACTGATCAAGTGATTCCTTCGGAGGAGGTGATCCTCCCTGGCCTGATCCGTTGCCGTTATTGTTATTGTTTGAAGCTTCAGCGGTAGGCATCACTTTGATTTTGCCAGCCACCTTGCCAGCACCATTAATATCCACTTCAGCCTTCATACCTGCCGTAAATTTCTCCAGATCCTCCTTCGCAAACGTAGCCGCCACAACAAGATTGGACGTATCCGCAATCGTTGCGATGGGATCATAGGCTTTGACCGCAGCTCCCTTCTCAACTTGAACCGCAATAATTGTTCCGCTAAATGGGGCAGTTAACGCGGACTGACCAAGCTGTTCCTCCAGATCGACAAGCTCCTGACGAAGCTCTTCAAAAGCGATGGTTGCTTCCTCGAACTCCACCGGGTCCATCTCGTCTTTTTTGCGCAGCGTTTCCTTCATCTGCACTTCGGACTTGCGAATCTGAAGCCGCTTGCCGCGAATTTCCTTCTCCACACTGGCGACATCAAGTACAGCGAGCACCTGCCCTTTCTTCACTTTGTCCCCCGGTTTAACATTCAGCTCTTTGACATGCATGCCATCCAGCGTAAAATATACCTTCTCTTCGCGCTGACTCATCATCTTGCCGCTTCCGCTGACCTTTTTCTCCAGCGTCTCCGTGCGAACCTCATATTCCGGCTTCTTGGAGATCGTTGGCGGTGTGATCGGTGGAAGCACCTCTTCCTCCGATTCGGATGGCAGCAATGAGCAGCCTGACATCGTTGCAGCCAATACTGCACCAAGTACAATAAGAGCTGCGCGTTTCCCCCTCTTCGGAGCGGCACCTTTACTTGAGAAATCTGCCGTCCGCCATTTCATAAACATGGTCCGCAACCTCCAAAATTGTAGGATCGTGTGTAGTCATACATATCGTTACTTGCTCTACTTCAATGATATTGCGGAACACCGTCATTACCTGTGCGCCCATCTTGGAATCCAGTTCAGCCGTTGGTTCGTCCGCAAGCAGCAGCCTTGGCCGGTGTGCAATCGCTTTCGCGATAGCTACCCGCTGCTGTTCCCCCCCGGACATTTCAAAAGGACGGTGTTTCACCCGTTTGGTCAAACCGACCAGATCGAGGCAGTGACCTACTCTTTCCTTCCATTCCGAGCGCGGCACATCCGCCATGCGAAGCGACAGCTCTACATTTTCCCAAGCAGATAACAAGGGCATAAGCGCATACGCCTGAAAAATAAACCCGATTTCCTTGCGCCGCAAAGCCGTTCGCCGCTGGTCTCCCCAATCCTGCAATGGCTGTCCGGCAAATAAAATCTCCCCGCTGGAAGGCTGGTCAAGCCCGCCAAGCATATTGAGCAGCGTCGTTTTACCCGAACCCGATCGTCCTTTGAGCATAACAAGCTGCTGCGGCTTCACTTCCATATCAATGCCTTTGAGCACATGAATGATACGACTGCCCGTCTGAAAGCTGCGATGAACGTTGCGAACCTCCAGAACAGGACCATCATACGGAGGGAGAAGCTCCTTCTTTGGCCTTTTTGCAGCCTTCTGAGGTGGTTCCTCGACAGCAGCAGCAGCCGTCTCCTCCAGAGCAGCTTGACCATCCGATGAGACCGCGGCGACGACAGAAGGCTCGGGTTGTATTATGTATGAAGATGCTTCCGCTGCTGCTCCCTCCTCCGGCTTAGGCTGCTCCAGTTGATGTTCATCGCCCGATTGACTCTTGGCAGGTCTTTTTTTTGAGAATAACTTTTTCATGCCAGCAATCACGCTCATCCTCTCTTGTCATCCCGCGCATTTCCTTCATGCGCCCTAAAACTAGAAATCTGTTCCATACTACACTGAATTATAAACGACTGCTCTCTACTAAAAGTTACAAGCTTTTTACAACGTCAGCGTGAAAAAGTTAATATTTTGATGAACATAACAAAAAAGCATCCCAACATGCGGGATGCCACTTGAATATTCAATCGTTTTGCCGCTGTTGCGGCAATCATTACAATTTTGATACCGTTTGCCAGACGGCAGCTTGTTGTTCATTGAATGATATTATTTACCAAATGAAGAAGGATCTTCACGCCATGATCGAAGCAGTGCAAAATCACTTTCCTGAATCGTTCCCTCCGCGAGTGCAACCTCCATAAGCGCCGTATAGTTCGACAGGGTTTGCAGCGGAATGCCCGCTTCCTCAAACGCTTTTACCCCTTTATCCAGCTGATAACTGAAAATGGCCAGCACAGCCAGTGGTTCAGCTCCTGCCGCTCGAACGGCTTCAGCCGCTTTAATCGAGCTTCCTCCTGTAGAGATCAGGTCCTCGATCACAACCACTTTCTGTCCTTCGCTGATCAAGCCTTCAATCAGGTTTTCCTTGCCGTGGCCTTTTGCTTTATCACGAATATAGGCCATGGACAGGTTCAGCTTCTGAGCAACCCATGCTGCGTGTGGAATACCTGCGGTTGCAGTACCTGCGATCACTTCTGCATCCGGATACTGGTCACGAATGATGGCCGCAAATGCTTCGGCAATGTCGTTACGGATCTCTGGATAAGACATCGTCAAGCGATTATCACAATAGATCGGTGATTTGATACCGGACGTCCATGTGAATGGCTGCTGCGGACGCAGCGCCACGGCTTTGATTTTTAACAGCTGGGAAGCAATATGGTTTGGAATTTGACTTAGTTCGATCATGCGTTCAACATCTCCTTCAAAATAGTTTCTGCTGCTTCACGCGGGTCGGGTGCACCCGTAATCGGTCTGCCAACAACAATGTAATGACTGCCTCTGCTGATGGCTTCACCTGGTGTCAGGACACGTGTCTGGTCGCCAAGCCCACTGCCCGCCGGACGAATGCCTGGGGTCACTGTATGAAAATCACTGCCGCACGCAGCACGAATGGCAGGCACCTCCAGCGGTGAGGCCACTACACCATCCAGCCCCGCTTCCTGAGCAAGTCCTGCATAACGAACCACGGCTTGCTCTACACTCCCGGGAATGCCGATTTCGTTATTCATTGTCTCTACACTGGTGCTGGTCAGCTGTGTTACCGCTATAATCTCGGGTTTCTTCAGAGAAGGATCAGCGGCGAGCGCTGCTTCTGCGCCTTCACACGCCGCACGCATCATGCTGGCTCCGCCCGCTGCGTGCACATTAAACATGTCCACCCCAAGACGTGTAATGCTCTCGGCTCCGCCGCGCACCGTGTTGGGAATATCATGCATTTTCACATCGAGAAACACGGAGTATCCTTTCGCTTTCAGCTGCCGAATGAAATCTGGTCCCGCTGCATAGAACAGCCGCATACCAACCTTAAGATAACAAGGGATGCCCTCAAGGGCCTGTACCAGCTTCTGAGCCTCTTCCACTCCCGGATAATCCAGTGCAACCATCAAACGTCCGGCCATCTCATTGAAATTCGGGTGATTCATAACCCAGCGCCCCTTCCGCGTGCTTATTTTTCCGTTTTTGCCCGAATCGAGTAGGAGGCTACCCATTAGTTGAGTAGCCGACCTCTCACACCACCGTACGTACCGTTCGGTATACGGCGGTTCAACCGCTTGCGTGCA
>NZ_JACHKG010000035.1:0-49020 GCF_014203995.1 Paenibacillus sp. JGP012
ATGATACTTTAATTATAAGCGAAAAAGGTACAGTCTCCACAATTTTCTTGAGAGCTGTACCTTTAACATGGAATGGACTTTTTCAGTGGCCTCGTATGCATCCGGTGCCTTTTTTCTATACATACATCACAAGACATATATCACAAGCCTTTTTGAAAATGTCGAATCATCCCGAAATTTCCCGGTTCGTGATACAATATCATTATGTGTCTCGTTTTATCCATTTGTGGTGTTGTCATACACTATACGGACTCCGAGCGAGCCGTAGCTTTCTTCTTTGTAGTGACAATGAGTGCACGTTTTGACGGAGCATAGCGCATCGTGATGTGCTTGTAATTTTTCGTTACAGCGAGGACAGGTATTGACGAAAAGTGTCTTCAACACGTTGAACATGCTTAATCACTCATTTCTGATTAATTTACTTGGTTTTAAGTATTATACCCGAAATAATGAGTGATGTATACTTTTTTTCTGCTTCAATTTTGGCGTTTTATTCTAATGTTTTCACCATTCATTTCGCTATACTATCCTCTGAAAGGAAGCGTCTAACCGATGGATCTTCTGCTGTTTATCATCATGTTTATACTGGGTCTGATCGGTTCATTTTTCTCTGGGCTCCTCGGCATTGGGGGAGCGATTATCAACTTCCCGCTGCTGCTGTACGTGCCTGAGATGGCAGGGCTGCAACCCTTCACAGCTCATCAGGTGTCGGCGATCAGCATGTTTCAGGTTTTCTTTGCTTCACTTGCTGGTGTACTTGCATTTCGCAGGAAAGCCAAGGCAGGTACGGCGGGAGGGGCAGTCATTCATTCTGAATTGGTGCTGGTTATGGGAAGCAGTATCCTTGCGGGCAGTCTGATTGGCGCTTTTATCTCAGGTATGCTGGACGAACGTATGATACACCTGGTCTATGGCATTCTTGCTGTGATTGCTATTGTGCTGATGCTGATTCCCAGCAAGGGCAGCATGGATGCGAACGAGGTTTTGTCATTTAATAAAACCATCGCAGCGAGCACCTCATTTGCCGTTGGCATTGTATCAGGGATTGTCGGGGCTGGGGGCGCATTTGTGCTTATTCCGATTATGCTTACCGTTTTACAAATCCCGGTTCGGACGACCATTGCATCATCACTCGCTATTGTGTTCATCTCTGCGACCGGCGGTGTTATTGGAAAAATTACTGCTGGAGACATTCCTGTAGAGCCGATTATTTATACGGTGCTTGGAAGTCTGATCGGTGCTTCGCTTGGTTCCAGAGCAAGTTCTATGATCAATGTGCGTTTCCTTCGATATGCTTTGCTGCTGCTCATTGCTATAACGGCATTTAAAGTATGGTTCTCCATCTTTAATTAGCGTAACCAAATGGCTGTGATCCCGTATATAGGATATGAACATGACCGGACCATGTTTAACTTTAACTGAAGTTGAGGGATGCAACCGATGAACAACTTACTTATGGATGAGACTGACGATAAAGCTGGTACGAATGCAAAAGCGAATGTTAACGCTGGTGCTGATGAAGCGTATCGGCTCGCGGAGCAGAAAGCATCTCATTATTTTACGACACTCTCACAGCGACTGCTGAAGAATACACATATGGATACACTTGCGGAAGATTTCAAGGAGTGGCAGAAGAAGCATATCCGGCGATTTAATTGGTTAGCCTGGCTGCCTGGCAAACGAAAACCGAATTCCAGAGATATTCAGAAATACATGCACTGGTTAAATGTGACGGGCAAGCTGGAGGATTATCTTGATAGAAGCATCTCCTATATTTATATGCGTGATTTGGGCCAGGCGTTGGATTCGCCCAAAACACAAGAGAATATTCGTCGTACGATCCAGGACACGCAAAAATATTTTACGAGAAATGCAAGTGAACACCAGCAGCCGGATTATATCAGTCCTGTGGCACTATACCGGTGGGGGCAGCGTGAACATGTTGAAGAAGCGGTCATCTGGGTGATGGACAAATTAAAACATGTGGCAGCCAACATTCCAGAGGAACTGGATGCAGCACAAGCACAGCGAAAACTGATCAAAATTATTCTTGGTGTTGTCCTGCACGTGTATGATGAGTTGACGGAGCAGACGCCAAGAGAGGAACGGATTGAGAGATTGGATGCAGCGATTCGACTTGGATACTCCTATGGGCTTACCTATCCTTTTGTCGATGATCTTCTCGATTCTCAGGCGCTGAACGCACAGCAAAAGAAACAATACTCCGCCATGATTCAGAAAGCGCTTCTTACAGGAATTGTGCCTGATCTGGAAGAATGGGAGGGACCTCAGCTTGAAGTGATTCATTATGTCCATGCCGAGCTTCGAGAGGCGTTCGAGTATATTCGAAACTACCAGCGTGCGGAGATGCAGCAGACTTTTTTTGAACAATCCTATGTTTTCTTTCATTCCCAAGAGATTGACCGCGGCAAAAAAATAACCAATGCGCACTATACCAACGAGGAGTTATACATTCCAATTATCATTAAATCTGCCTCGTCCCGGCTCATCGTACGTTCCGTTCTTAGTGCTTCGGAAGATGAAGGCTTTGATCTGCGCACCTTCCACTACGGGATATATAATCAGCTTGCGGATGATTTTGCCGATATGTTTGATGATCTGCAGGCTGGAGCGGTGACCCCGTACACGTATTATTTGAAATACCGTGATCTTCGTCCTGATCTGATCAATCCGTATGAACTGTACTGGGCTGTTATCTCCTACTTGATTCATGATGTCTACCAGTCCAATCCCAAGGCTCGCGAGGTGATACTGGATCGTGCCATCAACGGGCTGAAGCGAAGTAGAGTACGGCTGGGACAGGCAAAATATGATGAGGTTATGGGGATTTTTGCAGCAGGACAGCCGGAACTCAACCATATCGTGCAGCAGATGGTGCGTAAAGCGGATGATGTAGATTTTCTGGACAAATTGTTACGTGATGAAGTGGTTCAGCAGCTTAGCAGGGATAAGCAGCAGAAGGAAGCGTTCCAGCAGACCATCCAAACGGTTCGTGAACGAATCAACGTTGAGCTGCAGATCAGCAAATCGGCTGAGGAGCCCGATATGAAGACTGCGCTAATAGATGCAGCGAATTATAGTTTGCAAGGTGACGGTAAACGTCTGCGCCCTATTCTGACCTGGGTGATGGGGGTGGAGCAGTACGGACTGCCAGAGTCGTCCATTATGCCCCTGTTACGGTCCATGGAATTCATGCATACTGCCTCGCTTATTTTTGATGATCTGCCCACTCAGGACAATGCTTCCACTAGAAGAGGACGTTCGACACTTCATCAGCTTCATAACAGCTCGACTGCGGAGCTGACGGGTCTGTTTCTGATCCAGCGAGCTATTCGGGAGCAGTCCTCATTACATCGATTTGATGCACAAGATGTACTGAAGCTGATTCAATATTCTGCTGTCAAAGCAGAGGACATGTGCATGGGGCAGGCCATGGATCTGGGTTCAAGAGGGAAAATACTCACGCTGGAGGAACTCAATGCAATCTGTTTTTACAAAACAGGCATTGCCTTTGAGGCCGCTCTGGTGATGCCCGCGATTCTGGCTCAAGTGAAGGACGAGGAGATCGCCGAGCTCAAGACGTTTGCGTACCACGCTGGAATCGCCTTTCAGATCCGGGATGACCTTCTGGATCATACAGGGGATCAACGAGTACTTGGCAAACCGGCGGGCCAGGATGAACGGAACAACAACTCCACCTTTGTTTCGATTCTGGGGGAACAGGGAGCACAGAAGGCGATGTGGGAACACTACTGCTTGGCATTTGATGCCTTGCGCCGGATGCCGGAGCCGATTCCTTTTCTCAAACATCTGCTGGATTATCTTGTCGGCCGCGAACGTTAATATTCTCATATTGAAATACATTATAAAAAATAAACAAAACCCTCGCCCGTTACAGCGGAGCGAGGGTTTTTGATGTCTTTCATCTAGAGTCTCTGTCCTCCGGGTGCCGGGGACTCAATATCTGGGGGATAAATGTTACGGATTTTTAATCCATAACTTGGAGATATCCAGAAAACCGAATTCGGACGTTTGCATGCCATAGATGCTCTGATGCAGCTCGGCCTTTTTATTCATATGACATCCGGTTAACAGCCAGCCATTCTCTCTTAGCAAGGCTTCAGCCTGCTCCAGAAGCTCGGTACGCCTATCGTGAGGAACCTGAGGGAAGGGAGCCAGTACATCATCCAGAATGGATTGAAGCTCTGGAGTCAGGTATTGATGTAAGCAATTTTCATTGTTCTTAAAAAAATGGATCATTCCATACTGCCAATCGTCCTCAAGTATTTCTTCTCTCAGAATTAAAGGGGCGTGGGAAGCCTTCACGACATCTAGGTAATCATCAAAGGGTTCAAACTCAATATTCAATCCGATCAGACGTGCACGATTCTGGAGCCACTCCGCCACATCGGCGTCCTTATTCTTTTTGTGAGATAACAGGAGAGGCTCACCTTGATAACCGCTTTGCTGAAGTAATGCCCTTGCCTCATCCAGAGCTCTGGCTTTCCAGTTCTCAGCCGCACTTCGCCAGGGCAGGAAACTGCTGGCAGGTGTAATTCGATTTTTACCCAGGTCGTTCACCAGTGTGACCGAATCATACACGATGCGCATCGCTTGCCGAAAGGCAGGATGGTGATGACAGCCCTTCACATGAAAATTAAAAAGCATGTATTGGCATCCGAGAGCAGGATAGTCAATCAAATGGGGCTGCTCCGGGCTGCTTCCAGACAGACTTAGATGATCGGTACCGGGCAGATCGTAATAACCGTCATAAGAAGCGGGCTCAGGAAGAAACCAGATGTGAACTTGATCCAGATGAGGACGAATGCCATAGTAGCCGTCAAACGCAGTTAGTTTAATGACCTCTTCACTCATCTCTGTAATCTGAAATGGTCCTGTGCCCACCATTGTCTTGTTGGAATCATAATCAGCCGGGAGCACGGTCATGCGAATACAGCTGAACAAATGCAGGAAAAAGCGATTGGTTTGCTTCAGCACAAAGCGGATAGCATAATCTCCAACTGTTTCTGCACGCTCGATATCACGATACAGCCATAGTGAAGAACAATTTAACTCAAACAAGCGGTTCAAGGAAGCCTGAACATCTTGAGATGTCATGACACGGCCGTCATGGAAACGAACGCCTTTCCGCAAATAAAACACCCATTCCCGATGGTCACTGCTGCATTCCCAGGTATGTGCGAGTGCAGGCAGAAAAGTGTTTGTATCCGCATCATACGTAATCAGCGTACTACAGACTTGACCTAATAAATATGTCTCAAATGCTGTATAGACAGAAGCAGGGTCCAGATCACCGAGCTGGCGTGATCTCAGCATGCGGAGAATATCCTGTTCGGACCCTGTTTCCAAGCGACTGTGGAAGCCCATTTGCTGATGCAGTGTGAGCATTAGTTTTTCCCGCAGGACTTCATCGATTTTGACACTTCCGATCAGCTCAATAGCTTCCTTTAGCTTGCCTTTGCATAGAAGCTCGGTGAAATGAACCTCCAAGGCCTCGTTCAAACTTCGCAGCAGCGTTAATTCGGAATGATGACCTCGTCCGCGCCCTGGATGCCAGTGAATGAATTGCTGCTCTTCCAGCTTGCGCAGAATGAACTTGACATTTCGGGGTGTGCAACACAGGACATCGGAAAGCATTTCAATCGTAACGCGGACAGGTTCATTCAGCTTCAGTACGAGTTGCTCAGCGTCAGCTAGTCTCAGAAAGTGAGTATATATCGTATCCATAAACGCGGCTCCTTCATAAAGGTGAAAAGTGACAACGAATGTTTACACTTTTACTTCCCCCTTTTATTCTTACAATTATACCTATGAGGAGGAGAGAGTACATCCCTTTTTAACGTCGTTAGATAAAGAAATAGAGAAAAGCAGCATGATAGGAGAAATGCAGATGAAGTCATATTTAAAGCAAATTCACCCCCTGGCCTGGACGATTATTATTGGAACGATGTTTGGACGGCTTGTCACGTCGATGAGCATCCCGTTTCTGTCCATCTATTTAACCCGTGTGCTTGAAGCAACCCCGACTCAAACGGGTGTCACTGTGGCCGTAAGCTCGCTCGCCGGAGTTTTGGTCAGCTTCTATGGGGGATATATATCTGACCGGATCGGCCGTAAAATCGTGATGCTGGTATCGGTATTCAGTTGGGCCGCTGTATTTTTTATATTCTCGGCAGCAGAACATCTGTGGGTATTTTTTGTTGCCAATACGTTAAATGGACTGTGCCGAGCAGTGTTTGAACCGACGTCAAGAGCACTTTTATCTGATATTACATCACCGCAGAACAAGCTGCTGGTTTTTAATCTGAGATATGCTGCGATTAATTTGGGGGTTGTGTTCGGACCGCTCATCGGATTTCAGCTCGGTTCATCGGAATCAACGTTTCCTTTTGTGATCTCAGGTCTGGTGTATATCATGTACGGTTTAGTCCTGTTTCTGCAGTTCAGGCTGCATCATGCCAATCTCCCTGTACATCAGGAGGTTGCTGCACCACGCCTGCGCGAAGCGCTCATGACAACGGGGCGGGATCGGGTATTTCTGCCCGTACTGATCGGTACTACCTTTTGCGTGCTGGGGTACGGTCATTTTAGCTCCACACTTGCGCAGTATTTGGCGAGAAGCCCCATTTTTGAAAATGGGAGCCTGATATTTTCGTATATGCTTTCGCTCAATGCCGTTACAGTGCTTGTCGTTCAGTATCCGCTCGTGCGCACATTCCGCAACGCACCGCCGCTGGTGCCGCTGATTCTGGGTAATCTGCTCGTTTCCGCGAGCCTGCTGCTCTTTGGTATGGCCCAGGGGATCACACTGATGATGGTGAGTGTTATTCTGTTTACTGTTGGAGAAGTGCTGCTGTTCACGATGATGGATATGCTGATTGACCGGATTGCAAAGCCTGAATTCAAAGGCACTTATTTTGGCACGATCGGATTCAACAACATCGGAAATGTGGCTGCTCCGGTCATTGGTGGACTGCTGCTAAGCCAGTTTGGTGCGGCGAACGGACTATCGGTATTTATCCCGATTGCGCTGACTAAGGCACTGGGCATTCCTTTTTTACTTATAGCGCACAAACGCCTTGTCATGAGAGAAAAACAGCAGGCAGAGCCTGTCCAAGTCGGAGTATGAGGATGAAGTAAATAACATTTCAGTTAATAATTATGTTGACGTATAAAGAATGAGCGAATACAATAAACAACAAATATGTGAAACGGGTGGGATAACGAATGATTGGTCAGCCACGACAGGTACGCATCGCGATAACTGAATATGCAGAAGCATCGTGACATGATTCGGGTAGCGTGTTGACCACGTTTGGACAGTCCGGCTTTTTGCAATCCTGTCTGGACGCTCATTCATATTGAGATGCAGAGAAGAAGTCGGAATATGCCTATTCTGGCTGGCTTTTCATTCATATCAAGCTGTAGATGAACTTCATTCATCTATGGCTTTTTTTCATTCCGTCAAACCCTTCACATGGAAAGGAGCAGGAACAAGGGAGCGTTTATATGCAAATACGGTTGTTCATGACTTGATTTTATGAAAAGAAAGGGAGAAGGTACGATGGTCACTCAGAGTAAACAATTTGTAAACGTAGAAGGCATGATGGATTATAGCAAACTGCTGCATGATTCATCATAGTAAACGCAGGGAAAGCACGAACGAAAGTACAGGTTTAGAACTTAACAAATTAAGGGGTGAGGGCGATGCCCAAAACTGAGAAACGTTCTATGGCGTGGCTTCTGCAATATTTAAAGCCGGTCAAAGGAAAGCTGGCCGTGCTGCTGATTATGCTGCTTACGTCAACAGGGCTTCAACTGCTCAATCCACAGATCATACAGCGATTTATTGATACTGCGGCAGGGGGAGGCATTCTGGGTGATCTCATCAAGCTGGCTGGACTCTTTCTGTTGATTGCTGTTACAAACCAGCTCATTACCATTGCTGTAAGTTATTTGGGTAATGATGTTGCCTGGCGGGCTACAAACCGGATGCGTGGAGATTTGCTGAAGCACTGTCTCAGACTGGATATGCGTTTTCATAATGTAAAAACACCTGGCGAGATGATCGAGCGTGTAGATGGTGACGTTACCAGTATCTCGAATTTCTTCTCGATGTTTATTGTGCAGGTTATCGGAAGCTTTGTGCTGCTTGCAGGCATTCTGGGTTTTATGTTCACCATTAATGTGCCAATAGCGATCGTTATGACGGTATTTACCCTGTTATCCATTCTGTTCATGGTTATTATCCGAAATCTCGGAGTGGAGTCTTCCAAAAATGAGCGTGCCGCCAGTGCCTCCTTGTTCAGCTTGATTGAGGAACGCATTGCCGGTATTGAGGATGTACAGGCCAACGGACATGTGCCGTATGTGATGAATCGCTTCTACCGCACGATGCGTACGGTCTTCCTTAAAGGACGAAAAGCATGGATGCTGCGAGTGGTTCCATGGAATACAACGGTCATCATGTTTATTATATCGGTTACTGTGGTGCTGCTGCTGGGAGTGCACTACTACATGCAGGGCATGATCAGCCTGGGCACCCTGTTTCTGATCTATCAATACAGTCAGATGCTGAATGACCCCATTGAGCTGCTTGGCGATCAGGTACAGGAATTCCAGAAGGCAAAGTCAGGTATGCTTCGTTCCCGAGAGCTGCTGTCGATGCGGAGCGAGATTCAGGAGGGGACAGAAGAACAGCTTCCTGAAGGTCCACTGGGGCTGGAATTCAATCAAGTGCATTTCAATTACAATGCAGAGAAACCTGTGCTTCAAAATATTACGTTTGAGGTAAAGCCGGGAGAGCGTCTGGGCATCATCGGCCGTACCGGAAGTGGTAAATCAAGTCTTAGCCGCGTATTGCTGCGTCTGTACAATCTGGATCAGGGAACGATTCGCATCGGTGGAACAGACATTACCAAACTGTCCATGCAGGCACTCTATCGTAGAGTTGGGATGGTAACGCAGGATGTACAGCTGTTTGATGGAACGCTGCGTGACAATCTAACCTTGTTTAATTCAGATGTGTCCGATGCAATGATTCAACAAACGACAGAACGGTTGGGGCTGCATCACTGGATTGATGCACAGCCTGATGGGCTGGATACACATCTTAACGCAGGAGGAGCTTCTTTATCCGCTGGAGAAGCGCAGCTGTTCGCTCTAACCCGTGTGTTTCTCACAGAGCCTAGTCTGGTGATTCTGGATGAGCCGTCCTCGCGGCTGGACGCTGCCACAGAGAGTATGCTCCAATCTGCTATTGATGAATTAATGAAGCGATCCACAGGTATTATTATTGCGCACCGGCTTGCCACACTGGAGAAGGTGGATAAGATTATGGTGCTGGGTGAGGGCAAGCTGTTGGAATTCGGGGCAAGACAGGAGCTGGCCAATGATCCGGCCTCTCATTATGCACGCCTTCTGGTGACGGGCCGAGAGGAGGAACTGGCATGAATGTAACAGGGTTTATAGGACGTTTATTTCGTTATAAGCCTTATTTATTTTTGATGAATGGTTTGCTGTGGTGTGTGTTTCATTCGCTACCGCTTGCCATGGGACTTTGCATGCAGTGGTTCTTTGACCGGACAGCGACAGGCCGGGCTGACTACATGTGGCTTGCGGTACCTCTAATTGTAATCGCACTGTTTCGATTTACCCGGGTGGGAACGTTTTTTGTCGCGTTTTATGCCTGGGTAACCTACATGTATCACATTCAAGCCATTCTGCGAACCAATATGCTGGCGGGCATCATGCGCTGGCCTGGGCGAAATTTACCTGCATCGCCAGGAGAGGCGATGAGCCGTTTCCGCGATGATGTGGATGAAGTGGTCGAATATGTTGAATCCTGGGTGGATTTTTGGGGACGGCTCGTTTTTGCAGTTGTGTCCATTATCATCATGGCAAATATCAACTGGAAGATTACGCTGGTTGCCGTACTGCCGCTTGCGATCGTAACGCTGCTCAATAATCTGTCAGGCAGCCGTGCAAGAAAGTATGCACAAGTGAACCGGGAAGCTACGGGGCGCATTACCAGTTTTATTGCGGAAACCTTCGGGGCTGTACAGGCACTCAAGCTGGGTCAGGCCGAAGACCATGTTGCAGCACGTTTCAATGAACTGAATGAAAAACGTCGTCAAGCGGCCTTGCGAGACAATCTGTTCAAACAGTGGATGAAATCGCTCAACCAGCATGTGTTAAGCATCTGTACCGGGCTAATTCTGCTGATGTGTGCGTCCGAGATGAAGGCAGGTCACTTTACGGTGGGTGATTTTGCATTGTTCACCAGTTATCTCGTCAACATTGGCTTTAGTATTTCACTGTTCGGGTACATGGTATTCCAGCATAAAAGGCTAAAGGTATCGTATGATCGTATGCGTACGTTATTTCGCCCCGGAGAAGAGGATCAGATTATGGAGAATAGGGAAATCTATCTGTATGAAGATCCGCCAGAGCTGCTGAGTGAACACAGAAACATGAACGAGAAGTTCCGTGAGCTTGAAGTGAGTCATCTAAGTTATCGGTATGCACAATCTGCAAATGGAATTCATGACATTCATTTCAAGCTGAAACGCGGTCAGTTCCTGGTGATCACCGGGCGGATCGGATCGGGTAAATCAACGCTTGTTCGAACCTTGCTCGGACTACTGCCCAAGCAAGACGGCAAGATTGTCTGGAATGGAGAGCAGGTAGATCCGGCAACTTTTCTAATGCCGCCAAGAGCCGCATATACACCTCAGGTTCCAAGGCTTTTCAGTGATTCACTACGGGAGAATATCGTGCAGGGCAAGCAGGGGAATACAGAGCAGACGCTGAATAAGGCGATTCGTCTCGCGGTTCTGAATCAAGACATTCAGCAGCTGGATCAGGGATTGGAGACTCCGGTGGGACCAAGAGGTGTCATGTTATCAGGGGGGCAGATTCAGCGGTCAGCCACTGCGCGAATGTTAATGACAGAGGCAGATTTATTTATCTTCGATGATCTGTCCAGTGCACTTGATGTCGAAACGGAGCAGCAGGTGTGGGATGGATTGTTTCAGGAGAAGGACGTCACTTGTATTGCAGTATCTCATCGTAAAGCAGCGTTAAGCAAAGCAGATCATATTATCGTCATGAAGGATGGACGAATTGAAGCTGAAGGAACGCTGGCGGAGCTGCTTGAGAGCAGTGAAGAGATGCAGCTGTTGTGGCAGGGAGAACAAATGCCAGTGAAGGCAGGATAGCTATAAAACAAACAAAATAACCGTACAGATAACGCCTGATTGCAGGCGATGCATCTGTACGGTTGTTTTATTCTTTTGAAACGTTGTACTGTTCTTATCTCATCAGTTGAGCAATCAAAGAGTAAGCAATGATTACAAGGAAGATGATGGTAATATGGTTGATGGAGAAAATAAACATGCGCTGGGACCACTTCTTCGTGTCTTTCGGGTCAAAGGTAGCCACACTCAGAATCAGCCAAGCGAGAGTCACCAGAAAAGCTACAATAGCGATAAACGGACTCATTGGCCAGAACAGGAAGCTGGAAAGCAGCAGCAATACAAGATATACGTTAGATTGTACATAAGTTCGTCCAATGCCTTTCACTACAGGCAGCATAGGGACGCCGGCAGCTTTGTATTCATCGAAACGGCGAATGGCGATACCGTAGAAGTGAGGCATTTGCCATAATAACATCGTTACAACCAGTGCCCAGATTTCAAAATGACCGAGCTCTGGAGAAATAGCTGCCCAACCGATTAGTGGTGGAACTGCACCAGACAGACTGCCAACCTCGGTATTGTAGATTGTTGTACGCTTCGTCCACATCGTATAAGGGAACACATACAGCAGCAATCCCAAAATACCAAACACAGCGGCTGATGGTGAAGCAATGTAGAGCATGACAGCCCCGATTAACGTGATGGTAATCCCCAGAATCAAGCCTGACTTGGTATCTACCCGTCCGGTTACTGTAGGTCGTTTTTTCGTACGCTCCATAATCGCATCAATGTCCCGGTCGTACAGGTTGTTGAACACCCCGGCTGCCCCAATAATGAAGGAGGATCCCAGGAATGATAGTACAATCGGAACGATATTCGCAAGAACAGAGGCATTAAATACATATAAAGCTAAGCTTAAACCTGCAAACATGGCAATCAAGTTGGACTTGATAATTCCGATTTTGATCGTATCGAAAAATATTTTCGGAATCGAGTTGTACTCCAGGCTAATATTGGTTTGTGACTCATTATTCAATGTTTTCAAATACTCACTTCCTATATATATACTTGTTTAAACTTCATATTATATGTACCTATTATATCATCCAAATCATATTGTGCTTTGCATAACGTTTTAGTATTTAAAATAATGTCAATTGATTGTGAACAATTTAAAAACAAGATCTTTTTTAATTGTTAAAACAACAATTCTGTGCTACGCGCGATTTTTTCATAAGATTGTCATGTATTCATTGTAGAAATAGAAGAAATATATTGCAAATACAATATTAACGTTGTATTGTAGATATAAGATATCTCTAATGGTTTTGTTTTGGGAGGTGGAACATTACTTTCCATCAATAGAATGATCTCATGCTATTAGAAATCTCACAGACCTTCTGATGCAACATGAATATGAGGCAGAGAGAAGGTTATCTTTTTGATTTAATTAAGGATATTGAATATCCGGAAAGGGTGTTTTGAGATGAATACTACCAAGAGTCAATTTGACGTAATTATTGTGGGAGGAGGACCGGCAGGGTTGAACGCCGCACTCGTGCTAGGACGAGCTCGAAAGCATGTACTTGTCTTAGATAATCAGAAACCCCGTAATTGGGTTACTCAGGAGACTCATGGATTTTTGACGAGAGACGGAGTTAGTCCTCAACAATTTCGCGCATATGCAGCAGAAGAAATCAAGTCATATCCTTCCGTGCAGTTTACATCAGATACAGTGATCGAGATTAACGGGCAGGATGGAGCATTTGTAGTTAAAACAGGGGAGAACAAGCTCTATCATGCCCGAAAAATATTGTTTGCTGTTGGTAAAAGAGACCTGCCTCTTGGCATTGACGGTTTACAAGAGGTTTATGGGAAAAGCGCATTTGTTTGCCCGTATTGCGATGGATGGGAACTGCGGGATCAGAAGCTTGTTATAATTGCCAGTGCGGACAAGGTGTTACATATGGCCAAATTGATCGCAGGTTGGACGAAGGATTATGTGCTGTGTACGAATGGGGATGGGACTTTGCCCGAGGAACAGATGCTTGAGCTTTCTCGTCATGGCATTCAGGTATATGAAGCACCTGTTCATTCGATCGTATCTGAAGAGGGGATGGTTCGTACAGTCGAACTAAACGATGGCACCATAATACCTTGTTCAGGGATTTTCTTTCAGCCCAAGCTTCATACAGGCTCGGATGTGCCCAAGGCACTTGGATGTGAGGTGACCGATACAGGCACTATCATCGTTGATGCACAAGGCAAAACGTCAGTGCCTGGTGTTTTCAGTGCTGGAGATGCTGCATCCGAAATGTATCAGGCGATCGCAGCAGCTTCGTTAGGTGCATTAACTGCAGTCAGCATAAACAATGAGTTGAATTTTGAAAGATGGGACTCCAGTGATGATACACGGATTATAGGGTAAGGGCACAAAAATAAAGGTAACATCACAAAAACAAAGATAATATCACAAGAAAAGCGCAAAGGAAACCGTCAGCTGGTCATTCTTACCAGGGAATGATGCTGACGGTTTTCATCTATTTTATATTGTAATATGGAATGCTGAATGTATTGTTATCTGGAATCCTGAATGGTTGCTGTACTGTTGTTCGCGCTAAGCTCAGTAATCGGGTCAAACGGAGGACCTGTGATGGTTCCCGGCAACAAAGCGATATCTACTGCATTCTCTGGGCTTCCCCAGGAGTTGCCGGAGTACACCATAATGGCCTGATCGTTGACAAACCCACGTGTGTTATAAACGACATTATTAACAATCTCTCCGGTGGTATTCGGGTTAAAATAAGCTGGCTGTCGAAGAGAGTAGAAAATATTGTTTCTTACGATGAGTCCAGTCATATTGCCGATCTGGGTTACCAGTCCGCGATTGACAACCCAGCCAGTAGACGGGCCCGCTTGAGGAGGGCCGAATATCGTATTGTTTTTCACGGTATGATTGGTACCGCCCAGCTGAATGAACTCGACTGCATACGGGTTGTCACTTGTCATTGTGAAGCCGTCTACCGTTACTCCACTTCCGATGATTGTAAACGGGATGACAGCAGCCTGCAAAAGAATGATGGTACTAGGATAGCCCTTAAGAGTTACTCCGGCCTTATTAATTGTAATGTTTGATGTAATCGGATATGTTCCACCGAGGACATGAACTGTCCCTGTTGGCGACACTGCGGTTACACCTTGCTGAATTGTTCCAAACGGACTGGCTTGTGTTCCATTTCCCCCAACGGCTCCCTGCAAGACATATACATTAAACGGATTAGGTTCAAACGTACCTGTAGCGCCTGTAATACCGGTTGCGCCTGTCACACCTGTCACACCCGTGGCTCCTGTTGTACCTGTAATACCAGTTGCCCCTGCAGGACCCGTGGCTCCAGTCGGACCGATACCTCCGGTTACTCCGGTTATACCGGTCGGGCCCGTAGCACCTGTCACACCCGTAGCTCCAGTATCCCCAGTCGCGCCTGTCGGTCCTTCTGGACCACCGGAAGGACCAGTGTCTCCAGTCGCTCCAGTATTTCCAGTGGCTCCGGTATTTCCCGTCAGACCAGTCGCACCAGTTACTCCAGGATTGCCAGTAGCACCTGTTGTGCCTGTAAAGCCAGTCGGGCCCGTTGTACCCGTTGCTCCCGTCAGACCAGTGGAGCCAGTTAATCCGGTATTTCCAGTTGTGCCCGTAACCCCTGTGACGCCAGTAACACCTGCTGCACCAGCTGTACCGGTTACACCAGTCGCACCGGTAGCACCTGTTATTCCCGCTGCACCTGTGGTTCCCGTCACTCCCGTAGCACCTGTAGCCCCAGTCGCGCCTGTAGTTCCGGCCGTGTTCTCGCTCCCGGCCCATTCGGAGTAAACAAGCCGATGGGCGGCGATCAGTGCTCCGTCACTGTTTTTGCCCCAGAAGGAAACAAGAACGTCTTCAGGGCTAGGTTCAGTTATGGTAATGACATACTCGAAACTGTCCAGGTCAGCATAAAAACTGCGTGTCACTACAGCGTTCGGCAAAAGGGTAATTTGTTCACTCACATACAAAGTGCGTACTCCGCTCAGTACATAGCCTTGTATTAGCACCGTAGCTGCAGTTACAGGGTTTTCATTTTCAATCTTGATGGATACAGTCTGCGTAGGCCTAATTCCATTAACAGGGCTGTTGTCAATCGGGCCTGTTAGCAATACAGCCAAATATATCTCCTCCTTTTTAAAAATAAATGCAAATAGGATACAAAACTCTGCTTATGTAAGTGTATTCTGTGTCACCGGAGTAATATTCACATGCATTTTATAGTACGAGTCAATGACCAGTCCAAAGCTTCGTTGCTTCGTTTTGAAAAGAGGATGTTATTTTTCTGTAAAATTTGAAATAAAACATTGACATGTCGCCGTTAAACGATTTTAATTATATAGACCGATTGTTATAATTTATTGAAGGAAGTGGCTTTCTTTGAGTGAAAAGTCGAATGCCAGAGAGCTTATTGTTGGCACAGCAGCTAGACTGTTTTTTTCACAAGGATATCATGCGACCGGTCTGAATCAGATCATTAAGGAGAGTAACACGCCAAAAGGTTCGTTATATCATTATTTTCCACAGGGGAAGGAAGAACTGGCTCTCGAATGTATTCAATCAGCTAATGCTCATATCGTGCAGAAGTTTGAGGAAACCTTCGCGGCCCATGAGACGACTGCAGAAGGTATCCGGCAATTCATTTATGATACGGCGAGTGAAGCTGAAGCCTTGGGTTATACGGGATTTATGCCCTTCAGCTTTTGGGCTGCTGTAGAAACTTCCTGTATCAGTCAACAGCTACGTACCGCTTCGCAGAACGTATTTGCCGAGTGGCAGGATATTATTGCCAAACATCTCATGTTGGACGGGATTGCTGAAGAGAAGGCTCGTGAGACAGCATTGCTTGTGATTTCTCTGATGGAGGGTGCATTGATTATCTGTCTGACCAATCAGGATAAACAGCCCCTGTTGACGGCCGCTGATTATTTGTCAGTCGTAGCAAAGATTGCTGCACAGAAACAGTAAATTATCTCAAGAGAAGAGAAACCGTTGGATAAGAATGAGGAGGATGGAATCGTGGAAGCTTCCATGAAAGCTGGAACAGGAGAGAAACAACAAGAAACACAGCAGTATAAGGTGTTCCCGATTTTGTTCGCCATGCTGCTGAGCGGGTTCATAGGTTTATTCGGTGAGACCGCTCTGAATGTCGCTTTGACACCACTGATGGGTCTGCTTGAAGTTGGCCCAACGACTATTCAATGGTTAACTACAGGATACCTGCTTGTGCTTGGTATTCTGGTGCCCGTTTCGGGTTTGCTGCTGCAATGGTTTACGACCAGACAGCTGTTTACAACCTCGCTTGTGTTCTCCATTGCAGGAACATTCGTTGCGGCACTTGCACCTAACTTTGAAGTGCTGTTAATAGCCCGTGTGTTACAAGCAGTGGGAACAGCGCTATTGCTGCCACTGATGTTTAACACCATATTAGTGATTTTCCCGATTGAGAAACGTGGCGCGGCTATGGGGTTGATCGGCCTTGTCATTATGTTTGCGCCAGCAAGCGGCCCGAGTATATCAGGTTTGATTCTGGCTAATCTGAGCTGGCACTGGATTTTCTGGATTTCTTTGCCGTTTTTCCTGATCTCTCTGGTGTGCGGATTGTTGTTCTTGCCGAACATTTCCAAGCTCACCAAGCCCAAGATTGATGTGTTATCCATCGTTTTGTCTACTCTCGGCTTTGGTGGGATCGTCTATGGTTTCAGCAGTGCTGGAGGACATGGAGAAGCGGGCGGGGGATGGACCAGTCCTGTCGTTATTGCCACGCTGGTCATTGGTATTGTCGCATTGCTTTTGTTCAGCATCCGTCAATTGAGTATGAAAGAGCCAGTGATGGATCTGAGAGCCTTCAAATATCCGATGTTTACAATTGGGCTGCTGCTGGTGTTTATCTGTATGATGATGATTCTGTCGTCCATGCTGGTTTTGCCAATGTATTTGCAGCAGGGAATGGCGGTTACACCACTTACTGCAGGACTGGTTTTACTTCCAGGCAGCTTGTTGAATGGATTTTTGTCTCCAGTCATGGGGCGTTTGTTTGACAAGTTTGGCCCGAGATGGCTGGTTATTATCGGAATGTCTGTTGTGGCCATTGTATTGTATCTCTACACAACCATTGAGCCTACAACTCCGCTGATCAACATTATTATGATGCATGTCTTTATGATGGTTGGTATTTCAATGGTGATGATGCCTGCACAAACAAACGGTCTGAACCAGCTGCCGCGCCAGTACTATCCGCATGGTACAGCAATTATGAATACGTTGCAGCAGGTTTCCGGTGCGATTGGTACAGCTGTTGCCGTAAGTATTCTGAGTGCAGGACAAGCACGTTACCTGAAGGGCGTGGATAATCCGCAGAGCCCGGAAAATATGCTGGCAGGTTTCACGTCAGGTGTACAGAACGCATTTGTCTTTGCACTGATTCTGGCCCTGATTGGTTTACTCATTGCATTATTTGTAAAAAGAGTAAAGGTAGGCTCGGCTGAGAAACAACAAAGCTCGATGCACTAAATTGAATAATTGAAAAAGAGCGATGTTCCCTGGTTTGCAAGGGAACATCGCTCTTTTTTCTTACTGTCTGGAACTATACTTTCAGATGATGCTGTCATTCCATGTACCGCCGAAACCGTTATTTCTTAACGATCTCCAAAATTTCATCTGCCACAATGTCGGGGTGATACTGATGAATATAGTGCTCTGTATCTTTGACAAGGACTTGTTTAAATTGGGTGGACCAGGACTTGAATTCCGTCTGTGTTTTTACCCAATCTGGTTCTGCCTTGCCAAAATAATCTGCGGTCAGAATCGTAAGAGGGAAAGGCAGTGGTTTTTTATTAGCGATAACAGCTTGAGCATTCGCATTCGCTTCACGTAACTCATCGATTGTATTCGCATTGCCATAGTTCAGCAGCAGAGCCGTTTTATCAGCCTTTTTCAGATCAGCGGGTATAAGTTTTAGCTCATTACGGTTGGCGTTTGATGCATCAACCACTTGTTGACTTTGCATGCTCAATCGGAACAGGCCCGTTTTGATTCTGAATTGATTCCCGAAACCGCCAACGGTGTCTGCCGGGTTATCCAGATCATTTTCATAGTATTCAGGACTTCCGCCGTCAATCATAACGATGCCTTTGACCAGATCGGGATACTTCTGTGCGAATCGAATCGTCTCTAATGAGCCAAGGGAGTGAGCGACAAGCACATAAGGTGGCTTCTGCCCGGAAACCTGCAGCAATTCATGTAATTCATCAGCTACCGTATCCACATCACGCGTTTTATCCGTCTTGTCACTATAGCCATATCCGAAGCGGTCGTATACAGCAAACTTTGCATTCGGGGCAAGCTTTTCATATAAGGGGTAATAGTCTACATAAGGATTCGCTGTTCCCCAGCCTGAGGCAAGAACAATGGTTACATCGCCTTCTCCACCTGTATAAAGGTGCATCTTATTGCCATGTATTTCATACAGCTTGCCAGGGGGTGTAAATGATTTTTCATCTTTCGATGTACCGACCTGCTGATAGATCAAACCGGAACCTAACAGAATAATAATCAGGGATAGATCAACGATCAGAAATTTTACTAGTCTTTTGCGCCATTTTTTGCTCATGGATGCTCTCACGCTCTCTCTTGGTTTTTCTATATCATATAAGCCCAGTCTTATACGAGTGAAAACAGAGTCTTAATTCTATCTTAACTGCTCAAATAACGTCTGCTTTGTACAAAATTGAATATCGCCACGCGATGAATTAATATGAAAATATAATAAAAATTTTTACGGCCAGCCGTGAAATACAAAGATCAGAAGGACTGCATATGATAAAGATCGGAAGGGCTGCATATGACAAAATATGAGAATCAGATTCCAACAACCGCCGGTATGGACATGAAGTCATTAACCAGTATATTGCGGGACTCTTTGCGTAAAAATGTGGAGCGGAGGCCGTCTGGCAGCATACCCGTAGAGCGGTATTTGCAAGCTTCGGCGTCGGAATTCTCCAAGCTTTCACAGGTGACATGGTTTGGCCACTCCGCTTTTTTACTTGAGATTGCGGGACATCGCTTGCTCTTTGATCCCATGCTGGGTGAGCGCCCATCACCTGTATCCTGGGTGGGAACGAGACGCTTCAGTCGCGAGCTGCCGATGCAGCCCGAAGACTTCCCTATACTGGATGCCATCGTGATCTCCCATGATCATTATGATCATCTTGATGCTGCTTCGATTCGCAGTTTGAAAAATAAAACCAAACGTTTCATCGTTCCACTTGGTGTGCGCAAAAGGTTGATCAAGTGGGGCGTACCCGCGGATCAGATTACAGAGCATCAATGGGGAGATGAATTTACCTTCAAGGGTTTAACATTTGCCTGTATGCCGGCTCGTCATTTTTCGGGCAGAGGTTTATTGGACCGGAATTCAACGTTGTGGTGCTCATGGGTTATTATTGGAGAGGGAACAAAAGTATTTTTCAGCGGTGACAGCGGATATGGACCTCATTTCAAAGAAATCGGAAGCAAGTACGGGCCGTTTGATGTGACATTGATGGAATGTGGCCAATATGACAAGCGCTGGTCGAATATTCATATGATGCCTGAGGAAACGGTACAAGCCCATCTGGATGTAGGCGGTCAGTTGTTGATTCCGATACATTGGGGAGCATTTACGCTTGCTTATCATGCCTGGAATGAACCGGCAGAGCGAGTAACCCGGGCGGCACGGACCGCTCAGGTCCGCATAGCTACTCCCAAAATTGGCGAGACGGTGGTAATCAATGAGCAAGTGGTGACAACCGGGCCTTGGTGGAGACAGACAAAGGATTAATATGGTTAAAGCGTTCAACTCACGTAGAGGAGTGAACGCTTTTGCTTTATCTTATCAAAGAAATCGCGGTACAGATTAACAGCAGACTCATGCAGATGTGAAAAGCACGTTCGTATTTTAACAGAAATGGCTGAAGCAAATGTCCACCCAAAGCCCAGCTTAGATTCGCACTGATGCCGATCAGTGTGAGCAGGATTGAGTACAGCAGGAACTGCTGCTGTGCCTGCGTATGGGGCAGGACGAATACCGACAAAGCTGTAAGCCCGTATAGGATGACTTTGGGATTAATCAACTGGAGGGTGAATCCGGACCAAAAGGAAAAATGCTGTTTTTGCTCGCCCATACTCTCACGCTCAGCGGACGTATTTTTCTTCAGGATCATGATGGCCAGATAGAGCATGTAAATAAATCCGAATACATTCAAGAGCGGCGTGATCATCGGAATATATTGATAAAGAGCAAGGTTGAAATAACTGCACAGTATCATGATGAGAAAGCATCCGCCAGCAACACCGCTAATAAAAGGAAACGTGCTTCTGAATCCCTGGTTTCCTGCATGTGTCATGGAAATGATGTTGTTGGGTCCCGGTGTAAACGAAGCTACAATGGCGTACGTTATTAAAGCCAAGATATCCATGTGTCCTCCTTCGATAAATAGAAAAAGTATGTTATAGTGTACAAAAAGTACGTTATAATGTTCGTGCACTATAATTGTACAATATGTACTATGTAAAGCACAAGTGGTGTGTTAATGAGTAAATAGGGGGTGTCTGTTGATGGAAAATATTAATTTGATTTTGGCTCGGAACTTCAAGTTAATCAGGGAACAAAGAAAACTTAGTCTGGACAAGGTAGCGGAATTGTCAGGTATAAGCAAAACAATGCTTGGTCAGATTGAGCGTGGGGAATCCAATCCGTCCATCGCAACCGTATGGAAAATTGCGAACGGGTTGAAGATATCATTCACGACCTTAATTGATGAACCGAAGTCCGATACAACGGTTCTCATGAGGGAGGATATCAAAGTCCTGCAAGAGGATGAGGGACGCATTCGGATTTATCCACATTTTTCATTTGAGGAGGAAAGACGTTCTGAAATGTACATGATGGAGATGGATGAGAAGGCATCGTTGAGTGCGGAGCCACATGTCGAAGGAGCTGAGGAATTCATCACGGTATATAAAGGGGAAATAACGATCAAAGTAGGGGAAGCTGAATATAAGTTGCGGCAAGGGGATTCGATCCGTTTCAAGGCAGATCAGCCGCATGCTTACTTCAACCCTGGCGCAGATTCGAGTAAACTAAGCATGGTCATTCATTATCCCCGATCCTAAGCCTCAGGTAAAAGATGAGAATGTAAACGCCAGCACAGATCTGCACAGGAGCAGTCCATGCTGGCGTCAGCACAGCCTTGTTTGAAGTTTTAGCCAATAAGCACATGGTCTTCTGCATAACCGATTTTGGACTTGTGTTTTTTCTGTGCTAACGCAAAAGCTAGCGTTAACGGTCCTAATCGTCCGGCAAACATTGTGAAGATAACGATCAGTTTGCCTGGAACACTCAGTTCACTAGTCAGACCCATCGAGAGTCCGGTTGTACTGAAAGCAGAAGTTGCTTCAAAGAGAACATCCAGAAAATGATTTTCTAAAATTCCTTCAGTTATCGAGAGTAGAATGGAAATGCCCAATACAAATGCCAATGAACTCATGACAACGGCAAGGGCCCGCATAACGGTTTCGCCTGCTATTTTACGTTCAAAAGCATGAACTTGTCCACCGCCACGAAAGGTTTGGATTGTTGCCAAGACAAGAACCACGAAGGTATTGATCTTGATTCCTCCGCCTGTTCCGCCAGACGAAGCCCCAATAAACATGAGAATAATGATAAAAAACTGTGATGTTGCCAGCATACTTCCAATATGAATGGTATTAAATCCGGAGCTCCGTGGGGCGGTGCCTTGAAACAAAGCGGCCCAGATGCGTTCTCCCCATGACAGATTGGAAAAGGTGGAGGGATTCCAATTTTCAAGGGAAAATATAACGATGAAACCAATCAAATACAACGAAAAACTTCCCACTAAAACTATTTTGGAATGCAAAGATAGCTTTCGCCATGAGCGTTTACGGAAAATGTCCACAACTACCATGTAACCCAGCCCTCCTATAATAAAAAGGGTAATAATCGTTATATTCACGATCGGGTCACCAACGAAGGGAGACAGGCTGTCCGACCATAAGGAAAAACCCGCATTATTGAAGGCAGATACCGAGTGAAACAGAGCATAATACAACGATTGGCTCAGTCCCAGCTCACCTTGCCATCGTAAAGTCAAAATTATCGTAGAAAGAGCTTCAAAAGCAAAAGCGATCAACACGATATACAGTGACAGTTTGACCAATCCTTGAGCAGAGGAAGTGTTGGCAGCCTGCTGAATGAGAAGTCGCTGCTTTAATCCGATACGTTTACCGAGTATGATGGCAACCATCACACCCAAGGTCATAAAGCCCAAGCCGCCCACTTGAATTAATATCATTATAATCACTTGACCAAACGTAGAAAATACACTTCCCGTATCAAGTACAACCAATCCATTAACACAAATTGCCGAGGTTGCAGTGAACAGCGCATCAAGTAATCCAATAGATGTACCGCTCTTTGAGGAGATTGGAAGTGCTAATAATATGGCGCCAATCCAGATCAGAGTGAAAAAAATGATCATAATGAGCTGAGGGGGATTGGTCTTGTTTTTTAGTGTACTCACCATAGTTTCAATTTTGGACAAGAGTGCAGGTACAACGTTTTTTTTGTTAGTTTCGTTCATAATCACTCTCCAGATCCCGGATGTTTTCATTACTGCCAATTAGCAAGAGCGTGTCCCCGGTATGTACCTTATCTTCTGCAAGTGGAGATATGTTCATTTTATTTCCCGCTTTTATTGCAATGACGGTACAACCATAATTAGCTCGAATATTGAGTTCAAGTAATGTTTTCTGATTCATCCTTGCTGGTGCTTTGAACTCAACCAAATTGTAATCAGGGGATAGTTCAATCGAATCAATCATATTATCTGAGCTCAGTTGGTTACCTAGCCTGGTTGCCATATCGCGTTCGGGATATACAATCTGGTCAGCACCAATTTTGGCTAACACACTGCCATGATTATCGTTTTTTGCTTTTGCCGTAACTTTGGGTACATGAAGCTCCTTGAGCAGGAGTGTAGCTAGAATGCTGGCTTGAAGATCTTCACCGATGGCCACGATGGCATGTGAAAAATTGCTGGCTCCAAGTTCTTGAAGGACAGATTTGTCCGTACAGTCAGCCTGAACGACATGAGTTGCTACCGTAGACATTTCTTGAACGAGAGTTTCGTTTTTGTCTACTGCGAGTACCTCATGTCCGTTATTAATCAATGTTCGTGTTAAACTTGCGCCGAAACGTCCCAAACCAAGCACCATAAACTGTTTTGTCATCGTATTCCCTCATTTAAATGTAGAATAAAGAATGTATTTCTCGTGAATTTCACCAGGTAAATATTACGTTTTATGGGCGATAGGGTTTCATTTATAAGTCATCCTGCCAATTTTACAAAACCATTATACCCTGAAGGAAAGGCAAAAACGATGCGCTTTTATGAGAAGGCACCGTTTTTATGTCAGTTGTCTTTTGTTTATTTGTTCGTGGAATGCTGCTTGTTCGGGAGCTTGTCACCCGGTGTTCCCTTGCCGTTGTTTTTGTTGTGGCGAGCTTTCTCGGCATTTTCATTAACCTTTTTCACAAATTCCTGTGTACTTTCCATCTGTTGTATGCTCCTTTCCAAAAAAGCGAGTAGGGGAATCAGTTCTAATATAACCATGAGAACGCCATTTTATTAGAGTGCACTGGCAAACTGGACAGCCAACGCAGAGGAAATTAAACTAGATAAGTTGAACTACTCATTTACACGTGAACGAAGAGGACAGAAAAAACAGAAGGGACGTCTTGAACTGCATATGCTGCAAAAATTCGGTTTTACCCAATATGAAAGTCAGGTCTATGAGGCTATTATGGCGCAGGATGAGCCGCTTGATGCAACAACGATTGTAGCAGCCTCCAATGTGCCCAAGGCCAAAATCTATGAAGTGCTTAATCGGTTAATTGATAAGGGCATTGTGCTGACAACGATGGATGGAAAGAAGAAATTGTATATGGCGGTTGACCTGCAGACGGTCATTCATAAAATCAAGATGGATTTTGAGAACGATATTGAAGCCCTGAAACAATATAAAATCAAGCGAACGTTCACTGATGAACATATCTGGACATTAAAAGACGAGTCCTCCATCGCTTCAAACATCGAGCAGCTGATTGAAGAGGCCGATTCGTCGATTCTTTTTCTGGCATGGAACGAGAGGATGGAGAGATACCGCAAGCTGCTGGAGCAGAAGGAGAGACAGGGAGTGTATGTAGAAGTGCTTGCTGTGGGCGGCCTGGAAAGCTCTCTCACTCGCAAATATTCACTGATCCCGTTGCTCGATGCCCCTGAGCCCTCACAACTGCTGATTGTGGATCACACGTATCTGCTGTTTGCCGGTGTAGAACATGAATCGTGGAAAGCAATCAAAACGATGTCCAAGCCGATTGTCAAAGCAATGACTGATTATTTCTATCATGATGTGGCCTTGACACAGATTACAAAAAAATACGGGGAACAGCTGCTGCAGGATGAAGAAATTGAACGCCTGCTCACCAGACTAATCTATTAGCAAACTATTCTCTTGCAGAATAGTTTTTTCTTTGTATTTTGAAAAGATTGAAATTATACATTGATCTTTCTTTCTTCATAGGTTACTATCGTAGTTGTAACTTATTAGGGGGATTCGAAGCAATGAATAAAAAGGTATATGTTTTGGCAATTGCGGCCTTTGTTGTCGGCACGGTTGAACTGATTCTGGGCGGCATTATGGACCTGATCGCAACGGATCTGCATTTGTCCTTGGCGAAGGCAGGATATTTAATTTCAATCTTTTCACTGGTCTATGCGTTGTCCGCTCCTATTCTGCTCAATGTGACGGCACGTTTCGAACGTAAAAAAGTATATATGTACACGCTGCTTGTGTTTCTGATCAGTAACCTGATCTCCGCTTTTAGCGTGAACTTTTACATGTTGATGGCTGGACGAATGCTGGGAGCTGCAGCAGGCTCACTGATTTTTGTGCTGTCTTTAACGTTAGCCTCCCGCATCGTGGAGCCCGAGTATAAAGGGCGTGCGGTTGGCACAATTACAATGGGGGGAAGTGCATCACTGATTCTTGGTGTGCCGATTGGCATCTTTGTAGGCAATGCACTCGGCTGGCGTGAGGTGTTTATGCTGATTGCCATTCTGACTGTATTTGTGATGGCAGCCATTGGTATGGCGATGAATCGTGTACAGCCTGCTCCTGCGGTGAGCCTTCAAAATCAGCTCAAGGCGTTATGGAATCCGAAAATGCTGGCTATTCATATCACTACATTGCTTGTACTAGCGGGTCATTTGACATTATATGCGTACTTCACACCGTTTCTTCAGGCGACCATAGGTGCCAGTCCAACGGCGATTACCTTGATCTACATGATGTTTGGACTTGCCGCTGTTGCAGGAGGCGGAATGGGTGGCATGTTATCGGATCGTCTGCATCCGGCCAAAGCGATTGTGATGGTGCTCATTCCATTCATGATCAGTATGGCTGTAATTCCGTTTAGCACCGGGCTGCCTTTGATTGCTTTTCTGCTGCTGTTAAGTATATGGGGAGCGCTGAGCTGGACGGTAACTCCTGTGCAGAACAGTCTGATCATCAAGACGTCACCGGAAACCTCGGAAATTCTGATTAGCACCAACTCAGGTATTGCTCATGCGGGGATTGCGCTGGGAACCTATATCGGCGGGCTTGTCATTGATCACTCCTCCATTATGAATACGGGCTGGGTTGGCTCAATCCTTGTGTGTGTTGGACTTGGTTCTGCCCTTGTTGCAGTCAATATGAAAGAAAAACATATTCATGCTGTGGCCTGATTGATTTAACGTAGAAAAAAAGACCCTCCAACGGAAGACGTTGTCAAGGTTGCTGTGACAATGAGCTATCACAGCTTTTCCTGACTCTTCGCTTCCGTAAGAAGGTCTCTAACTTTAGCCTTGAAGCTTATCGCTTCAGGCTTTTTCCATTGCTGGCGATAATCTCTTTATACCAGTGGAAGGATTTTTTGCGGTAACGCTCCAATGTGCCTGAGCCATCATCATGACGGTCAACATAGATAAAGCCGTACCGCTTTTTCAATTGAGCGGAGGAGGCACTTACGACATCAATACAGCCCCATGATGTGTAACCCATAATGTCTACACCGTCTTCAAGTGCTTCACCAACCTGAACCAGATGGTCGTTCAGATATTGAATGCGATAGTCGTCTTCTACGGTTTTTTCGCCGTCAGCACCTGTAATCAATTCGTCTACAGCGCCAAGACCATTTTCTACGATAAATAGCGGCTTCTGGTAACGGTCATAGAACATGTTCAGGACATAACGAAGTCCTTGCGGGTCAATCTGCCAGCCCCACTCACTAGCGGGCAAATACGGGTTAGGTATACCACCGATCAGATTGCCTTCACCAGCGATCTGTTTCGCAGGATCGGCGGTCTGACACGTGCTCATATAATAGCTGAAGGAGATGAAATCCACTGTATTGAGCAGTGTTTCCTGATCGCCTTCCTCCATATGAATCTCAATGCCGTTCTCACGGAAGTAACGTTTCATATATCCAGGGTAACGGCCGCGCACATGCATATCACCAAAGAAATAGTTGCTGTGCTCATACTCCATAACCTTGATCACATCGTCAGGGTTCGGGGTCAATGGGTAGGTTGGCATACTTAAAATCATACATCCGATCTTGGCATTCGGGATAATCTCATGACACAGCTTAACGGCTGATGCACTTGCCACCAGTTCGTGGTGGATGGCTTGATACAGGTCCTGCTTGCTCAGCTTCTCCTTAGGGGTATAAATCCCGCCGCTCATGAACGGAAATTCAAGGATGGAGTTGATCTCGTTAAACGTAAGCCAGTATTTCACTTTGTTTTTGTAACGATTAAAAACGGTGGTCGCATAGCGCTCATAGAACCCGATCATCTTCCGGTTCACCCAGCCGTCGTATTCTTTAGCAAGATGCAGAGGTGTCTCATAGTGAGATAATGTAACAAGAGGTTCAATGCCGTATTTAAGGCATTCATCAAACAGATTATCGTAAAATTGCAAGCCTTCCTCATTCGGCTCTAACTCGTCACCTTTCGGGAAAATACGGGACCAGGCGATGGATGTGCGGAATACTTTGAAGCCCATCTCCGCGAACAGCTTCACATCTTCCTTGTAACGATGATATAGATCAATGCCGACAAGCTTCATGTTATCTGCTGTAGGTTCTTCCGTGATTGGGCCCATAACACCTTTGGGGGCTACGTCCTGTGTCGACAGACCTTTACCTCCTTGATTGTAAGCACCTTCTGCCTGGTTGGCAGCAATAGCGCCGCCCCAAAGAAAGTTTTCGGGAAATGAATAGGTTTGAACGGATAATTTGCTCATGTATATCGCTCCATTTCATAATGATCATTGTTGGACGCAAAAAAGTGTATTCGTCCTGTTAGAAAAAGCTTAAACGTTGTAACGGGTTACACGTCAAGTTTTACTTTTGCAGCGCAGTTCAGGCATACTAGTTATAGGAGTATGTAGGTAGAAAAGGAGCATCGGCATGTCCAAATTTGATGAAATTATGAAGCGTTCCGGCTATTCCAGGGCGACGGTATCCCGTGTAATCAACCGTTCACCTCATGTTAGCGATGAAGCGAGACGTATCATTACCGAAATTATGAATGAACTGGATTATATTCCGAATCGCAATGCAGTTTCGCTGTCTACCGGACAGACCAAGCAGATTGGCATCGTTACAGCGATGATTGACGAGCTTAGTTTAACCTTTATTAACCAGTTTATGGATACGGCGATGGACTACGGTTTTCAAACCATTGTGTACATGTCCCGCAGTGATAAACAGACCGAGATGCAAGCCTTTGAGGATTTGCGGAGTAAACGGGTGGATGGTCTGCTTATCGTAACCTGTGTTAATGATCCGCGTGAATTGAAGGGTTATATGCACTATGGACCGATTATATCGTGGCAGCGGATGGCGAATGACGATATTCCCTCGGTTGCGATGGATCAGGCGCAAGGGTACAGGCTGGCGCTGGAGCACCTGGTATCCAGGGGTTACACTCGCATTGCCAATGTGTTTGGTCGAATTGGCAGTCTGAATACACATAGTCGCCGTGAAGCTTATGAAGCGTTTATGAACAGCCAGGGTTTACCCGTTTGGAGGGAAGCTTATCAGTATTCCGTGTTTACTTCTTCTGACGGTGAAGCTGCCTTGGGTCACATGATGGAGCAGGGAGAGATGCCGCAGGCCGTGCTGTGCTCCAATGATTACGCAGCTATAGGCATTCTGAGCGAGGCGCGCAGACAGCATATTCGGGTTCCGGAGCAGCTTGCTATTGTCGGTTTTGATGATACGGAATTGTCACGTGTACTGGAATTAACAACGATTCATAATCCGATTGCAGAGCAAGCAAAACAGGCTTTCTACCATCTATGGAGAGTGCTGGGCAAGGAGAAGCTCGAGCTGATGCCGACAGCGCTGGATTATCGATTGATTGAACGCAAAACGACATAAGAGCGAGGACCGAAAGCAAAGCGGTTTCGCGCAAGTTTAATCCGTCAGTTCAATAATTATTCAAATTTGAAGTAAAACGAAATCAAGGTCATGCCTTATACTTAGAAAGAGCTTACATACGTTGTGTGCGTTGAAATACAGCGTTGTAAAGCGTCATGTTATAAGTTACATATTTCACAAACAATCACAAACAAGGCTGCGGAAAGGTGAGAACAAAACGAATGAACACAATTACAGGCCGGTTCAGAATTGCGGGAATATGGGAGGGAGTATCACTGCTGCTGCTCGTATGTATAGCCATGCCACTGAAATATTTTGCTGATATCTCTTCAGCTGTAGCCGTTCTCGGTATGATTCACGGTATTTTATTTCCACTCTATCTTATTGCACTTGCACATCTCGGACTGGTCAAACGTTGGAAGGCATCGCGCTGGATCATGGGGGTAGCGGCTGGGCTGCTTCCTTTTGGAACATTCATTTTTGAGTCCTATCTTCGTAAGAGAGATTGGCAATAGTTATGTTCGTTTTGAACAACCTCCTGAACGGATCACAGGAGGTTGTTTTGCGTGCATTTTTGAATGAGAGCAGTAACGATTGTCTAAGTTATGTATGTCTCAAGATGGTTATCGGTTTCGCATGGCAGTAATCATCTGGGTTTAACGGTTCCGGTCTCTCGATCAGAGAGCACACGATATCCGTTGTCTGATGATGCAGCCGAAGCCAAGGCGGCGGAGAATGAAGAGACAACAAACATGGCAGCGAGGAGCAGCAGCATTTTTTTACGCATACCATAACCTCCTTTCTTGAAAAGTGAGTACATATCCAGTTTAATCCATAATTGAAATGAATGGGAATATTTTTGTGTAATAAATTCATTTTATTTCATTCATTTCATGTAGGGGTGTTAACAGTCATTTGCTTGCGATATTCGGTCGGATTCAGCCCGGTATGTTTCTTGAACTGTCTCGAAAAGTAATAAGAATCGCTGAATCCGAGATTATCAGCTATATGAGTCATGGTCAGCGAGGTGCAGCGAAGCATCTCTTTGGCTTTATCTATTTTTTTGCTGGTAATGTAATGTATAGGCGGCATGCCGACCTGCTGTTTGAAAAAACGAATGAAATAGTTCGGATGCATATGCAGCATCTGAGCCAAATCCTGAACCGACATGTTATCTTCGATATTGGTGTCGATATAGGTGAGCACGGTCGAAAGCTTTTCTACTACGGGCACGTTCAAGTATGTGATCTGCTCCAGATCGAGGCTCATGATGTAATAGGAGAGCAGCTCCGTCAGTTTGCTTTTGGCCATCATATGAGCATAAACCTCGTCTGAATTCGCATACGCCAGCACGCTTTTGAACGTGTCCTCGAACTGTGCAGGCTGATTCACCTCTACAAAATGCGGGAACCTGAGAATCTGAAACAGATTAATGCCTCCAACCTTGGCCGAAAAATGACACCAGTATTTGAGGAAAGGCTCATCACTGATCGAGGAATAAGACTGCTTTACCCCCTCTGGCATCAGAAAGAGCTGCCCGGGCTTGGGGTAGTACTCCTGATCGCCGATCTTGAGCCAGCCTTTACCCTCGCAAATCCAGTATAACTTGCTATAGTCTGGCGTATAGTCGAGATCTTTCCAGTCCGGTCCACAGCGGTTGTAGTTCACCATAAACAGTTCAACCTGAAGGTTGGATAAGTAATTGGCAAGCAGCGTTTGATGATGCATGAGCACCTCTCCCTGAAGGTTATTATCGTCCATCTAATGGTTAATGTTCTGCATTCGCATCACCATCCCGTCACACTACAATACAGATGTAGCCAATAAGGGAAGGATGAGAACAGCACATGAATAAAAACGAATATATACAGCATATTGAGGCCAACATTGCCAGCGGTAAATTCAAGGATAACTGGACCTCACTTCGTCAATTTGGCGTTCCTGATTGGTATCAAAAGGCGAAATTCGGCATTTTCATCCATTGGGGTGTGTATTCCGTGCCGGCTTATGATAGTGAGTGGTATTCACGCAATATGTATATACAAGGGTCCAAAGCCTATGAACACCATCTTGCAACGTATGGAAAGCATCGCGATTTTGGTTATAAGGACTTTATTCCAATGTTTCAGGCAGAAAAGTTTGATGCCGATGAATGGGCGACCCTGTTCAAACAAGCAGGTGCAAGATACGTTATGCCTGTCGCAGAGCACCATGACGGTTTCCAGATGTACAAGAGCTCTATCTCTCACTATAACACATATGAAATGGGACCCAAACGGGATGTGCTTGGAGAGATGAAAGCGGCGTATGAGAAGCAGGGATTGACCTTCTGTGTATCCTCACACCGGGCGGAGCACTGGTTCTTTATGTCCCACGGGAAAGAAATTGAGTCTGACATTCAGGAGCCGATGCAGCGTGGCGATTTCTACTGGCCAGCGATGCCGGAGCCGGATCATCAAGACTTGTACGGCTCGCCCCCTTCGCAAGAGTATCTGGAGGACTGGCTCATTCGATGCTGCGAGCTGGTGGATGAGTATCAGCCGAGTATTTTTTACTTTGACTGGTGGATTCAAAATGCTGCCTTCAAGCCATATCTCAAAAAATTTGCGGCGTATTATTATAACAAAGGCGAGGAATGGGGAATTCCCGTTGCTATCAATTACAAGCATGAGGCATTCATGTTTGGCACAGCCGTTCCCGATGTGGAGCGAGGGCAGTTCGCGGAACTCAAGCCTTATTTTTGGCAAACCGATACGGCCGTTGCGCGAAATTCCTGGTGTTATACCGAAAATAATCACTATAAAACAGCTGAAGAGATTATACGGGATCTCGTGGATATCGTAAGTAAAAATGGAAGTCTGCTGTTGAATATTGGTCCGAAAGCAGATGGAACGATACCTGAAAAGGATCAGGATATTTTGCTAAGCATCGGTAAATGGCTGGATATCAACGGCGAAGCAATCTACGATACATCGTTCTGGCGTACCTATGGCGAAGGACCGACAGAGGTGAAGGAAGGGCAGTTTACGGATGGAGATACGAAGGCTTTTACGAGTGAGGATATTCGTTTTACGGTAAAAGACCATTATCTGTATGCAACGGTTATGGTTTACCCGGATAATGGCATTGTGCATATTAAAGCGCTGAAGGAAGGCTCCGCTCATTTTCACGGGATCATTCGACAGGTTCAAATTGTTGGGTATGAGGAGCAGCCGCATTGGGAGAGAAATGAAGAAGCACTGACCATTACTGCAGCGGGTGTGAAGTCCAGTGCTCCGGTTGTGTTCAAAATTGAGCTGGATTAAGGGCAAGAGTGAATATTGGAGTATTGAGTATGATGGGGATCGGCGGATGCGCCGGTTCTTTTTTTCGTTTCACAGGTCCGAAGATAATAGATATTCAGACATAGCTTAAAAAAGGGAAGGCTTTATAAATCTTTCGCATATGCGAAAGTGTCGGGCTTCAATCTTGGTGAAAATAGGTATTTGAAAGCATGATATAGACTTATTTTCTATTTTTTTCAAGAAAGTACTTGTGCATATCAATCTTTAAATCTATACTATACCAATAAAATCCAATTTAGAGTTAAAATTAACTTTTATAGGTAATTGTCGACGTATTCGCCTGACCAACCCGTTATGTTTACCCGGATTTACTCACCACTTCTTGGCAAGCGTTCTGCTAACGCTCCTGAATATCCTCCAAAAGAATGCTTACAGGCACTCCATTCACCTTTCACGAACCTTGCATAAGCCTGAGAGACTCCGACGCTTTGATCCGCATGCTGTCTTTTTTAATAGGTTTTCTGCAACTTGCTTTTGACCATTGGACAATTAAAAGTGTTAGCGTTCCTTATTTTCCTTAACCGAAATTGTAAAGGAGGTGAGGCTGTATGTGACATCAACATCAGATGCGGAACATCATTTTCAGACATTTTGCTGTGTAATCATCTTGTGTGTTCATTCACAGAGAAGGGTAGCTGTACTAGAGCAAATGACAAAACCGGGTAAAGGGAGTGGAAAAGTTTGATAAAGTTAAAAAAATTACGCAAGCCCGTCTCTATGGGACTGTCGCTTCTCCTTGCATTTTCAATTGTTCAACCGGTTGCTGCACAAGACAGAAGCTCATCCAGCAAGGATATGAAGTCCAGTCTGGCCGAGGTTTCAACCTCCAAAGTGAATGCGAAGTTAACCAAAGAATTCGAGGGCAGCGAATATGTCACCTACCTTGTCAAAATGAAGGAGCAGGTGGATACCGCGGCTGTATCCAAACAAGCGATGCAGAAAGCTTCGATTGCCAAAGAAACCCCTGCGGCAACCAAGCTGTCTGTACGTAATTCCGTGGTCAGCTCACTGCGCGAAACGGCCTCACGGACACAATATTCCATTGAACACTATCTCGATAAGGAAGTAAATTCAGGCAAAGTCAAAGAATATAAAAGCTATTTCATCGTGAATTCTCTCGCGGTTACGAGTACCAAAGAAGTGATGGAGCAAATTGCGCTGCTGCCGGAGGTAGAGAAAATCCTGCCAAATGAAACGCGTTATCTGCAAAAGGCAGAAGTCAGCAAGCAGCCTGAGAATCAGACTTCGGCTGCTGCTTCATCGAAGGGTGCGGCACAATCCCCGGCGAAGGAACCTGCGGTCAAGGAAACAGATGTCAAAGAATCGGCTGCACAGTCCACTGCGGTCAAAGAAGCCGACTCCAAGGTGAAGAAGCAGACGCAAAATGTAGAATGGAACATTGACTACATCAATGCACCTGCGGTGTGGGAGCGAGGCATTGACGGAACAGGCATCGTTGTTGCCAATCTGGACAGCGGGGTGGATTACACTCATCCGGCGCTGCGCAGCAAGTGGCGCGGTCTGGACGCTTCGGGCAATATCGTTGATCCTGAGCTAAGCTGGTACGATCCGCACAGCGGCGCTGCACTTCCTGCTGATGCAGATGGACATGGAACTCACACGATGGGAACAATGGTAGGTTCTGAAGCGGATGGAACGAACCGGATCGGGGTTGCACCCGGTGCCAAGTGGATCGGGGTACGTATTTTCAATCCAGAGACCACGGATGCAATTATTCTCGATGGCGGTCAGTGGCTGATTGCACCAGTCGATGCTGAAGGCAATCTGCACCCTGAGCTCGCACCAGACGTTGTGAACAATTCATGGGGCGGTGGAGCAGGTCTCGATGAATGGTTTCGTCCCATGGTTCAGGCTTGGCGTGATGCCCAGATTTTCCCTGAATTCTCTGCGGGCAACGTACGTTTGACGAATCCGGGCGGGCCCGGTTCGGTAGCCAACCCTGCAAACTATCCTGAGAGCTTTGCTACAGGTGCAACGGATATTAACGGGAATCTGGCCTCCTTCTCATTGCTGGGTCCATCCCCGTATGATGAGATTAAACCGGAGGTATCCGCCCCTGGTGTGAACATTCGTTCAGCCGTGCCGGGAGGTACATATGAAGGTGGATGGAACGGCACATCCATGGCAGGGCCGCATACAACGGCACTTGCTGCACTGTTGCTTCAAGCGAACCACTCGCTTAATGTGGATCAGCTGGAGCAGATTATTATGGATACAGCTACACCGCGAACCGACAGCCAGTATCCGGTATCCCCGAACAACGGTTACGGATACGGAATTATCAACGCGCTGGATGCTGTTGGTTCGGTTCTTGAAGGAATCGGTACCGTATCGGGAAGAGTGGTTACTGCCGGAGATGATCTGGAGGAGCCGGTACTGCAGCATACGCCTGTTAACTCCGCATTTACGGGTCTCGATATTCCGCTTACGGCCCATGTCACAGATAATGTTGCGGTTGTGTCGGTTGAAGCCTTTGCCAGAACGAAAGGCACGAAGCAATACATTTATCTGCCGATGAACCGGATTGAGGGAGATAGCAAGGACGGCACTTATACGGCTACGATTCCTGCTTTTCTGATTGAGCCGGCGGGCGTAGAATATTATATTCGCGTGAATGATTATGGCAATAACGGTTTTGAAAGCGAAGTATACAGTATTGCTGTCTCAAACGGTATACAGCCTGGATATTTGCAGGACTTCGAAGAGGATCAGCTTGGTTTTACTACCGGGGGAACAGGAAGCACCTGGGTATGGGGGGCACCTGTGAGCGGGCCGCGGGCGGCTTATTCCGGGGAAAAGGTCATTGCGACGAATCTGCAGGGCACGTATCTGCCGAATAGCAATGCTTACTTGACTCCTCCGCCGATCGACCTGACCGAGAGTCCTGAAGGTGCTTTGTTAACCTTCAAGCATTGGTACGATCTGGAGAACAATCTCGACTTCGGTAAGGTCTATATTGCTTCCGAGGATAGTGATTATGTTTTTGAGGAGCTGCTTAGCTATACAGGCGCAAGCGGTGAGTGGAAAACACAGTATATCGATTTGCGTCCTTACGCCGGTCAGCAGGTGTTTATCCAGTTTAATCTGACGAGCGATGGCTCTGTACAGAAGGCTGGCTGGTATATTGATGACTTTGAGGTGCAGGAATTGGACGATATCGCTCCTGAAGCGCCTTCAGCACTTACAGCAACGTCGGATATTCTGGGCAATGTTACGCTGAACTGGACAGGTTCGGAAGATGAGGATCTGGAGTCCTATGTGATCTATCGTTCTGAAACGGCAGGTTCTTATGCCGAGTCGCTAGGTGTCGTGAGAAATACAACGTATATTGACACGACGACAGCATCAGATAAAACGTATTATTACACCGTAGCAGCGCTTGATTATAGCGGCAATGAAAGTGAAAAATCCAATGAAGTATCCATTCAGGTGGAAGTGCCTGAGGACATCTATATCGACTCGTTTGACGGGAACGATGACAATGGCTGGACACATGCAGGAACGAAGGATGAGTGGGAGCGGGGTGTTCCGTTAACCGGCCCTCTGAGTGCTGTATCCCCGCCTAATGTGTGGGCGACCGATCTGGATAACACCTATGAGAATGGCTCCAACTACTCACTTGTATCACCAGTTATTGATCTGACCGATGTATCCAGCGCAACGCTGACGTTTAATCACTGGTACGAGATCGAGAGCGGGTATGATTTCGGCTATGTCGAAGCAACGAAAGATGGGGGTACAACCTGGACGGAGCTCGGCAAGTTCTCCCATAGCACCAATGGAAAGCAGTGGACGCCTGTTTTCTATGAGCTGAGTGCATTGACTGGACATGAGGTTCAATTCCGTTTCCGCTTGACCTCGGATAACAGTGTTGTGAGAACAGGCTGGTTTATTGATGATTTCCGGGTGCTGGGAGCAACAACGGAGGCCGTGACAGCGGATGATGCTGTTGTGCTCGGTACCGACAAGCCTAAACCGTCCTATGAGAACCCATGGTACAAAATTACACGAACAGATAAAGCGGAATTCAACAAAACCAAGGCTCAGGAGCCATCGGTCGAAAAACCGGGAACAGGCTCGGTACAGCCGCAGAGTCTGCCGGCAAGCGCAACCGTTACTGTGTTAGAAACCGGGCGTTCTGTGAAAACCGATTCGTCCACTGGCAAGTACAGCTTCACACATGTTGCCGGAGATTATACGTTAAAGGCTGAAGCATACGGGTATTATCCGCAAACGAAAACGGTGACGATCACGGATGGCAGCGGGGCCAAGGCCAACTTTAATCTGGAAGAAATTCCTTATGGGGAAGTCAAAGGCATTGTGAAGGATGAGCGCACAGGACAGCCTGTGGCTGACGCTTCGGTGCTTGTGATTGAAGATGCCAACGTTGCAGAGGTTCGTACTGGAGCAGATGGGCGGTTTGCGCTTCAGCTGCTGGAAGGAGATTATACGTTATCCGTTCGCGCAAAAGATTACTACAGCCAAAAGGTTACTGTAACCGTACCTGGCAACGGCACAGCAGAGAAGGATATCGCCTTGAAGCCGTTCATCGGTTTCCCGGGTGAAATTGCTTATGATGACGGATCAGCCGAGAATGCAAGAGCATTCAATGCTGCTGATAATGCCTGGGCTGTTCGCATGACTCCTGAGATGGAGACAGCACAAGTTACAGGAGCCTCGTTCCGATTCTGGAATACAGAATGGCCTGTACCTGGCGGTACAGCCTTCAAATATGCTGTGTATGATGCAACAGGAGCAGCCGGAGCACCTGGCCAATTGCTGGCCGGTCCGTTCGATGGCACAGCGCTGCGTAATGATCAATGGACTACGGTGGAGTTCCCTGATCCGATTGTTGTGACAGGTGACTTCTACATTGTCTATATCCAGACCTTGGCGGGTACAAGCGCACCTGGTCTGGCTACGGATGAAGATGGCGAATATGCGGCTCGGAGCTGGCAGCGTGTAAGTGGTGCGTGGAGTGCATCACCTGCTGAAGAGGGGAATTACATGATTCGTGCGGTTGTTAAATATCCGGTCAATGCCCCGGTGCTTACGCAGCCAGTGAATACGTACACGAATCAGTCCACTTATACCATCTCGGGAACATCTCCTGCTTCCGGGGCGCAGATCAAGTTTTATAATGGTAAAGATGCCGCAGGAACCACAACTGTAAACAATGGCAAATTCTCATATGGAGTGAAATTAAAGGCAGGGGTTAATGTCATTACAGCGGAAGCGATCATTGATGGCAAAGCAACAGATCGGTCGCTGCCGGTCATCCTTATTCTAGATCAGACCCAACCGCAGCTGACGATTGTCAGTCCCGCGGAAGGAAGTCGGACCAATACGGAAGTGGTTCATGTGACAGGCAGTGTGGTCGAAACCTACCTTGATAAGGTCACCGTAAATGGCCAGACCGTACAAGTGGACAGAGACAAAAAGTTCAGTCATCGGGTATTGGTGAATGAGGGCGAGAATGTAATCACCATTACAGCAACCGATCTTGCGGGAAATAAAACAACGGTAACACGTACCGTATACGTTGAGACGGAAGCGCCGGAATTGAGAGATATTACACCTGCGGAGGACGTAAATATTACAGCAGGAGAAAGTGTTACCGTTTCGTTCAAAAGCAAGCCCGGACTGCAAGCTTCATTCCGAATTCAGCTGCCGCTGAATCTGAACGCGGAAGCTGCGGGAGAAATCCCGCTCGTGGAAACGGAGCCGGGGTTGTACTCAGGCACATATACAACACCTTCATCTCTTGTGCTTGAAGGCGGAATCATTGTGATTCGTGCGCAGGATGAAGCTGGAAACAAAGTCGAGGCTCAGGCAGCAGGGCGTTTGTTCGTTATTGCCCCGCAAGGAGTAGAACCGGGACAAGGGACGCCTGCTGTAGAAGAAGAAACGGGGAGCGGGACGGAGACAGCACCAGCGGATACAAATTCAGATACAAGTCCTGCTGACAGCTTGGAGTCCTGAACGAATCGGCGTACATGTGGACGTTCAGAGCAAAAAGGAATGTGAAACACGCTGCTGAAAAATTGAATCGGTGATACATGCATATCAGCAGTAGAAACTAAAACCGGCACTCTGGAAACAGGGTGCCGGTTTTTTGACTGGAACGATGAGTTGTCACGAATACAAACTATTATGACGTCTATGCTTAAAATAGTCAGCTATCTCGGTTGCGACAATAAACTTCACAGGAAGATTGCATTTAGTATGCAGGATCACAGAGCCTTTGACGTGTCTTTATACTCCATTTTGGCATGCTTTGAAGCACGGCACGTAGTTACATGCGCTGACTCTGAAAGAAATATCACGCTAGTTTGGCCGGAAAAGAAAAAGGCTGTCCCCAGCCATTTTATGACTTTGAGACAGCCTATTTGATCAGTTACGTATACTCAATAATGAGAATCACCAATATATGTATCATGAATATACCAGTTACCTGTTCCAGTAAAACGAACTTCGATGTGTCCCGCATAATTACCAATAAGCTTGATGTAGCTATAATTTGCATCGGCAATCAGATCCCATGCTTTGTTGCCATAACAAAATATGGTATATTAAGTCGACAATTTGCTTTGAAGGCGGTGTTGGAAATATCAAATCTTATTATAAATGTTTTTAAGATTATATTATTTTTAGTTATTCTATTGTGTGCTCTTCATTTTTCTATACGTTATCAAATATATTTAACTACTGAGTATCCAAACAGTAGCTTTGTAAGGCTTGTGAATCCAATGTTACCACTTTGTGTTCTTGGATTTTTGGTTGGGTTATATCCAGCATTTTTACCATTAACAAAAAAAAATACGCGACTCCCTTCAAATAGAGTTTTGCTAAAATTGAGCTCGATAACAATATCTTTATCCATGATATTTATTTTGATAGCACTTTACTCAAACCTTTACATTTTTAGTTTAATTGTTGGTGTTATTTCATATTTTCTCTGGGGAAATCTCGGATATACTTTTTCAAAAAGAATCTATATTTCTAAATAACATAGCAGACACAGTATCCAAAACAATCTGCAATCTTGAATTTAATACATGTTAACAAAGCAATGTTATTAAGTTTAGCCCAAACACAAAACTCAGAGTAAAAATGAATCTGAACCGCACGGTATGGGAAAAGTCCTGTGCCGTTTCTTTTTTGTCCAAGCCCCAAAAACGTATAGCAAACAGGGCGTAGGAAATGTCTGCACAGATGAACAGCAAACGAGGAGGTTGACCTTGGTACACATTTTCGAAATAAGCATTCCATGTTCGATTCTATATAAGTTGAACTATTCATTTACACGTGAACGGAGAGGACAGAAAAAATCTGGGGATAACAGCGATTGGAAGGTTATTCTGTCATCGGAGTGGACTGTGTAAATTCTTTAGCTCAACTTAGATAGAGCTCCAGTGAATAAGCTATTCCAAGGATAAAAGTACGCATACATACAATAATATTGATCTTTCCTTCACTTTAATGATATAACATGATATATTAGGATATAAGACTTATGCAGTTAAGGTGTTTATGGAGGTGCTTGTATTGGGGAAAGACTCGGCTTCCAAGCCGATGTATGAACAGATCTTTGAATCGTTGCGAGAACGAATACAGCTGCAGCAATATAAAGTTGGTGATCGTGTTCCATCGGAAAAAGAGTTATGTGACGAGTTTGGCGTAAGCCGGATTACGACGAAGAAAGCGCTGGAGATGCTGGCGAATGAACAGCTGATTGTTCGGCAGCCTGGACGTGGTTCTTTTGTGGCGGATACAGCTGTAACCCTGGATGGACTTGGGCGTAGTGCTTCACCGATGACCGGAAAAGAGCAGAATCGCAAGCTGCTGATCGGTCTGGTCATCACCAATTTCAGTGATATGTACGGTACGGAGCTGTTGTACGGGATGGAGGAGGCTTCGCGGCAGCATGACAGCTTTCTGGTGCTCAGACGTTCCTTTGGTATACCTGAGCAGGAGGAGCAGTGCATTCGTGAGCTGCTGGAGCTTGGTGTAGATGGTATGATCATTTTCCCTGCGCAGGGGGAGTATTTCAGCGACGAAATTTTGAAGCTGGTCGTTAGCAAGTTTCCGTTTGTGATGATCGATCGATATTTAAAGGGCATTCCAGCATCTTCGGTCAGCACAGACAACGTTGGAGCTGCGAGAGAAGGCACGACGTATTTGTTTGAACTGGGACATCAGCACATCGCTTTTCTGACACAGCCTCCAGTGAATACTACGACGATTGAGGAACGGATTGAAGGTTTTATTGAAGCCCATAATGATCGGGGTGTGCTGGTCAATCGCGAGCTGTGGGTAGAGTCTATTCTGTCGTCCTTGCCAAGTGAATTTGACCCTGAAGCCAAGGTTCGCGATGTTCAAGCACTGGCTGCACATTTCAGGAAGTACCCGCAGATTACCGCTGTATTTGCAGCTGAGTATGACATTGCTTTGCTTGCTTTGGAGGCCGCGGAGCAGATTGGCATGCTTGTGCCGGAGCAGCTGTCCATCCTGTGCTTTGACAGTCCGCATACGGAGAGACACAGCCGAATTACGCATCTCAAGCAGAACCAGTTTGAAATGGGAGCACAGGCGTTTGACATGGTGCTGCAGCATATGCAGGGACAGGAATCGGGTGGTGTGAAGCGCATCGTGCTGCCTGCGGCATTGGTGAAGGGCACATCAACAAGCAAGGTAAGGGAAAATGCTGTATTTGAACCGAAATGACATGATTGATATGAGGGGGAGGCCTTGGTGACAAGGTCTCTTTTTGTTGTACAGATTCAAGCTGGCCACGATTTTGTATGCTCGTGAATTGGCAGTGGAGAGTAAGATGCATATGTTCAGATTACCTGTATTTACAAAAGTTAACATACCATTTATCTTGTTTCTCACCAAATAACATGATGATATATAAATAAATATATTGACATAACATTTAATTCGTTTTAGGATAATGAAAGCGGTTCATTATTTGGTTTTACAAAGGAGGACCTATGGAGACAACGAGAAAAGAACAGGACATTTCTCCTTCCATTCAGCAGATGATCAATAAAGTAAAAGGTCACCTGCCGGATCATCCCAAACTTGTGGAGATGTTCGGAAGCTGTTTTACCAATACATTAACAACAACGATTCAGCGTAAGGAAGATGGTACGACTTTTGTCATTACCGGGGACATTCCGGCGATGTGGCTCAGGGATTCTGCCGCTCAGGTCAGACCATATCTGATTCCTGCTTCCGAGGATCAGGAGCTGTCTGACATGATTGCGGGTCTGGTCGAAAGGCAGCTGAGGTATATTTTGCTGGACCCTTATGCAAACGCTTTTAACGAAACAGAGAGCGGCAGCGGACATCAAACGGACCTTACGGAAATGAATGACTGGATCTGGGAACGAAAATATGAGATTGATTCCCTGGCGTATCCGATTCAGCTCAGTTACCTGCTCTGGAGAAACACGGGCAGAATCGATCAGTTTAATGAGAAGTTCCGCGAAGCAGTATGCCGGATTATGGCTTTATGGCAGGTGGAGCAGCATCATGAGAATCGTTCTCCCTATACGTTCCAGCGTCTGGACGCACCGGAGACGGACACGCTGACCCGAGAGGGCCGCGGGACAGAGACTGTGTATACGGGTATGACCTGGTCGGGCTTCCGTCCAAGTGACGACCGTTGTGAATATGGTTATCTGATTCCATCCAATATGTTTGCGGTCGTGGCACTGCGATACGTGCAGGAGATTGCGCTGAAGGTACTGCAGGACAATGAAATGGCTGAAACAGCTCGGGAGCTTGCGGAACAGATCGATGAGGGTATTCGAAAATACGGAATTGTGGAGCATCCCGAATATGGCATGATCTATGCGTATGAAACGGATGGCAACGGTAATTACAACCTGATGGATGATGCCAATGTGCCAAGTCTCCTGTCTCTGCCCTACCTCGGCTACGTTACGGAGGATGACGAGATCTATCAGAATACACGCCGGTTTATTTTGTCCAATGCGAACCCGTATTTCTATGAAGGCTTGGCTGCTTCCGGTATAGGAAGTCCGCACACCCCGGAAGGGTATATATGGCATATCGCATTATCCATGCAGGGGTTAACCTCTGTGGATATGCAGGAGAAGATGAATATGCTGGAGCTTATTCAGAAGACAGATGCGGGTACTGGACTGACACATGAAGGCTTCTCGGCGAATGATCCGCATGAGTACACACGTCCGTGGTTTTCCTGGTCCAATATGTTATACTGCGAGCTTGTGATGGATTACTGCGGCTTCCGCATCAAGAAATAACCGTTAGAAACTGGATGAATTAATGTCGTATAGACGAAAAAAGAGAAGTTGTAAAGCGGAGAGAAGAGGACCTGCGAGTATATCATATCGTTCGGAATTCGGATAATTCCGGGCAAGGGGAGACCGAGACATGAGAAAATTTTCGATGAAAATGCCAGTGGCAGCTGTAATGACTTCTTTGCTTATTCTGACAACTGCATGCTCAAGCGGCAGCTCTTCCACGGGTGCGTCCAGCGATGGCAAACAACAAGTGACCGTGTCATTCCGTTCCTCCGGGTCGGAGGATACACTGACGAAGTTTTTCAAGTCTGGACTCGTAGAGCAATTTGAGAAGGACAATCCCGACATTGAGATCAATATCGCGCCAGTGCTTGCAAGCGAAGGTGACTACACCTCCAAAATGGTATTACAGATGAAGTCGCCGGATACTGCGCCTGACGTTATTGCCGAGGATACTTCCATCCTGAAATCGGATGCAGCGGCAGGTTATCTGCAGCCTTTGGACGAGCAGGTGAAAGGATGGTCCGACTGGAACGGCAAGATCATTGACAACCTCAAGGCTGGAGTCACCGGGGAAGATGGCAAAGTTTACGGTATTCCGGCGACATCGGATACACGCGGCATCTGGTATAACAAAGAGCTGTTCCAGCAGGCGGGACTGCCTGTTCCTTTCAAGCCTGCGAACTGGGATGAGGTTCTTGAAGCAGCACGTACTATCAAGCAGAAGCTTCCTGGTGTAACACCGCTGAACCTCATTGTAGGCAAAGCAAACGGCGAAGGCGTTACGATGCAGACGCTCGAAATGCTGCTGTACGGAACGGCCGACACCTTATATGACGATGCAGCGAAGAAATGGATTGTGAACAGCCCTGGCCTGCTGGACTCATTCAAATTCATTGATCAAGTGTTCAATAAGGATAAAACAGGACCTACAATGCAAGTGGCGCTTAACGGACAAGCAGGAAGCATAGCGTTCCAGCAGCAATTTCCGCAAGGCAAGCTGGCGATGGCGGTAGACGGAAGCTGGGCTGGTTCAACTTGGGCGGAGAATGGCGCTGCTCCGATTCCGAATGTGGAGGATAAAATCGGATTTGCACCGTTCCCGACACAGAATGGTCAGGCGCCAGGATCAACAACCATGTCGGGAGGCTGGGCGTGGTCTATTCCTGCCCAATCCAAAAACAAGGAAGCAGCCTGGAAGTTTATGGAGTTCCTCATGAATAAAGAAAATGCAACGGCACGTGTTGTAGCCGAAGGCAGTCTGAGTTCACGCAATGATTCAACAGAGGTGGCAGGTTATACGGATCGTCCGTACACGAAGGAAGCACAGGAGCTGTTGAATGTGGCTCACTTCCGCCCAACGAACGATCAATATGCAGCGGTATCGGCACAGTTGCAGAGCATTGTGGAGAGCATCGCTTCGGGCAAACTGACGCCAGAAGATGCAATCAAGCAGTTTAAGGATAATGTCTCACGTGCAGTGGGTGCGGAACATATCGAAGAGAAGTAATGACTTGCAAAAGATGTAAAGTAGATGTCTATATAAGTTGGACTACTCATTTACACAATAACGGAGAGGCAGAAAAAACTGAAAAAACGAAGTGTTCGCCTTTATCAACGGATTTTCCCCTTTGAAAAAGGGAATCAAAAAAATCCGGGGATAACAGCGATTGGAAGGTTATTCTGTCATCGGAGTGGATGTGTAAATATATCGTTGGTTCAACTTATATAGGGGTGATAACAACATCGATATAGTCGGAGGGGGAGCGAACAACTCCCCTTTTTCCGGTTCGAATGGAGAGTGACGTATGAAAAGAAAAGCCCCGGGAGCATTTCTGTTTCTGATGCCTTCCGTTACACTGCTGCTGGTGTTTTTTATCGTGCCGATTGTATTAACGATCTGTTTTGCTTTTACTAATATGGCTTTGACCGGTGCAGCAGCCAAAAGCCTGGAATTCGTCGGATTCCAGAACTTTGTAAACATGTTTCAGGACCCGGATTTTCGAATCAGCGTGTGGCGTACACTTGTATTTCTAATCTTCTCCGCGGTCATCGGTCAGGTCGTGCTCGGATTTATTCTTGCCCTGCTAATGAAGGAAAAAAATATAACGTTTCGCCGCATCATCGGCATTATCGTTATCGCTGGCTGGGTAACGCCCGAGATTGTTGTGGCGTTCTGTATGGTCGCTTTTTTCAGTGATAACGGCTCCTTGAATCAGATTCTGGGCTGGTTCGGCGTGAGTCCAATCTCCTGGCTGTTCAGCTTCCCGATGGTCAGTGTCATTATCGCCAACATCTGGCACGGAACGGCGTTTTCCATGATGGTATATCAGTCGGCACTGGATGATATCCCCAAGGAAGTCGAAGAGGCCGCGATTATTGACGGCTCCACCGGATTTCAGATTATACGCCACATCACCGTTCCGATGGTGAAAGGCTCTATCGTCACGAATATGATGCTGGTTACGCTGCAGACGCTGGGAGTCTTTACTCTGATCTATACAATGACCGGGGGCGGCCCTGGCACGTCTACACAGACCCTGCCTATCTTTATGTATAATCAGGCATTTGTAAATTATCAATTTGGCTACGGAACGGCGATATCCCTTGTGCTGCTGTTTATCGGCATTATTGCAAGCCTGTTCTATATCCGTTCCATGAAAGTGAAAGTGTAACGATGAAGGAGGTGTGCTTATGATGGTCAAACACGGTCTGCAACGTAAAATACAGTACGGCATTCTCGTTTTCCTCGGCCTGTGCTTCTTGCTGCCGCTGCTCTGGATTATTCTCGCGTCCTTTGATCCCAATGCACAGCAAGGCATCAAAATGCCTGCAACCTGGACGCTGCAAAATTTCAAGGATGTGCTTGGTGATGAAAGCAATCTGCGCTCGTTCGGTGTAGGTCTGATTCTGTCAGGAGGACAGGCGGTACTTGTGGTGGCTGTATCTGTTCTGGCGGCTTATCCACTTTCCCGTTACGAGATGCGGTTTAAGAAAAGCTTTTTGTTATCCATTTTGTTTATGACGGCCCTGCCGATTACAGCGGTGATGGTTCCCGTATTTCAGATGTTTCTATTCTTCAAAATGCAGAACTCCATCCTGGCGACGATGCTGTTTCTGACGGCTTCCTCTCTTCCTTATGGTATCTGGATGATGAAAAATTTCATGGATTCGGTTCCGATTGATCTGGAGGAATCCGCCTGGATTGACGGTGCGTCAGTCTGGAGAGGCTTGCGCAGTATTGTCGCTCCATTGATGCTGCCAGGCATTGCAACGATCGCCATCTTTACCTTTTCAGGCAGCTGGGGTAACTTTTTTGTACCGTATATACTGCTTCAGACTCCGGAGAAATTGCCTGCTTCCGTTACGATCTATCAATTCTTCGGCAGCCACGGCATGGTAGAGTACGGCAGACTTGCCGCTTTCTCGATGCTGTATACGATGCCTTCCGTTGTGCTTTATATTTTCTCCCAGCGTTATATGTCCAAAGGCTTCAGCATGGGCGGCGCAACAAAAGGATAGGAGGAAACACAGATGACAAACCAAAAAACAGCACATCTGATCTCACACACTCACTGGGATCGGGAATGGTATATGCCTTATGAGCATCATCATGTGTTGCTGGTGGAGCTGATGGACAAGCTGCTGGATACACTCGATCAGGACCCGGAATATCGTTATTTCCATCTGGATGGGCAGACGATTATCCGTGAGGATTATTTACAGGTGAGACCGGAGCAGCAGGAGAGACTGGATCGTTATATTCGTGAGGGACGCATTCAATTTGGACCGTGGTATGTCCTGCAGGATGAGTTTCTGACGAGCAGTGAAGCCAATCTGAGAAATTTGCTTATCGGGCATCGGGATGCCAAACCTTTCGGGGTTATCTCCAAAACCGGTTATTTCCCCGATTCATTCGGTAATATGGGACAGGCTCCCCAGATTTTGCAGCAGGCCGACATTCAGAATGCAATCTTCGGGCGCGGCGTGAAGCCGACCGGATTCAACAACGCTGTTGTGGATGCAGAAGCGTATGAATCCCCGTATTCAGAGATGATCTGGCGTTCCCCGGACGGCTCGGAGGTGCTCGGTATTCTGTTTGCGAACTGGTACTGCAACGGAATGGAGGTTCCTGTGGACCTGGAGCAGGCCAAAGTGTATTGGGACAAAAATCTGCAGGATGCCGAGAAGTTTGCTTCGACACCACATCTGCTCTTCATGAACGGATGTGATCACCAGCCGATTCAGACGGATCTGCCTGCGGCTCTTCGTACCGCTTCCGAGCTGTATCCTGACGTGAAATTTATACATTCCAATTTTGATGATTACATTGAGGCGGTATCCCGGCACGTACCAGACAACCTGGCAACCATTGAAGGGGAGCTTCGCAGTCAGCATACGGATGGATGGGGAACACTGGTGAATACAGCCTCTGCGCGGGTATATCTGAAGCAGCTAAACCAGCAAGGCCAGACGTTATTGGAAAAGGTAGCGGAGCCCCTTGCAGCCATAGCTCATGCCGCCGGGGTAAAGTCATACCCGCATCATCTGCTCACCCATGCCTGGAAGATGCTTATGCAGAATCATCCGCATGACAGCATCTGCGGCTGCAGTGTAGATGAGGTGCACCGCGAGATGGTCACCCGGTTTGCCAAGAGCAGGCAGCTGGCAGAGAAGCTGGTGTCCCAGACCGCTCAGGCGATTGGCGAATCCATTAATGTGCAGCAGAGCGAAGCCTGGGGAGAGGATGCGGTGCTGTTCACCGTTTTGAACACAGCGGGGTGGACAAGAAACGGCATCATTGAACAGGAACTTGTTGTAGATAAAGCCTTTTTCCCGGAAGGACCGAATCCGCAGGCGCTTGCGCGCAAACTTGAAGAAGCCGCGCTGCCAGCATATCAGGTCGTCGATTCAGCAGGTAATCTATATGAAGCAGAGATTGAGGATCTTGGGGTTCACTTCGGTTATGAGCTTCCGAAAGACCGCTTCCGGCAGCCATATATGGCTCGTAAGGTCAAGGTGACTTTCCAGGCGAAGCAGGTTCCCGCACTGGGTTATCAGACCTATGGTCTGGTGCCGGCCAGGGAACAGGAAAGCCATTCGGTGCACGCAGTGCAAGCTCAAGGGAATGTGATGGAAAATCAATATCTGCGTGTCACCGTGGAGGATAACGGAACGGTCACATTGCTGGATAAACGGTCCGGCAAGGAATATGATGGACTGAATGCCTATGAAAATACGGGTGATATCGGTAACGAGTATGTATACCGCCAACCAGAAGGGGAGCAGGCAATTACAACGGAACATCTCAAGGCTGAGCTCCGTCTTGTGCAGTATCCACCATATCGTGCTGTTATCGAAAGTGTACTGCACTGGAACATTCCGGCCGGGGCAGATGAGCTGTTCGAGCAGGAGAAGCGCTATATGGTTCCGTTTACGGAGCGGAAGGCGCAGCGTGTTCAGCAGACGGTTCCCCTCAAGATCACAACCACGTATATACTGGAAGCTGGCAGCGATCTGCTCAAGGTAAGAACTGATTTTGATAATCAGGCTACGGATCATCGTCTGCGTGCACTGTTCCCGTCCGGCCTTGTGACCGATAGTCATTATGCCGATTCCATCTTTGAAGTCGCCAAACGTCCGAATGCTCCGGCGAAGGAATGGGTGAATCCCAGCAATGCGCAGCATCAGCAGGCATTTGTATATGTGACGGATGGAAGCACAGGGCTGATGGTTGCGAGCAAAGGACTGAATGAATACGAGATTTTGCAGAATTCTTCGGGAAGCACCATTGCTGTCACTTTGCTTCGAGCTTCGTCCGAGCTGGGAGATTGGGGAGTATTTGAGACACCGGAAGCCCAATGCCAAGGCCCTCAGTCGGTGGAATATGCGATTATTCCGTTTGCAGGAGATGCAGCGAAATCAGGTGCTTGTGCAAGCGCCTATATGTACCCTATACCTTGGACGTCGGTGCAGCTGGGGGCCCTTGCTCATACGTATGCGAAGGAAGCGCAGCTGGTAGACGGAATGAACGGAGACAAAACGATATTACCGCCTTGCAAACAGTGGCTTGACTGGAACAGCGAACGTTCAACACTCGCTTTCTCCACCTTCAAAATCGCAGAAGAAACGGGCGATGTTATTGCTCGCTGGTTTAACTTAACTGCTGATCCGGCCGAGCTGCAAGTGCAGACAGGTTTTGAGTGTACTGCCGCATATGAGAGCGATGTGCTTGAGCGGGTGAAGGTTACACTCGAAGAGATTTCTCAGACGGTATCGGGACATAAAATTGTTACACAAGGTTATAAACTGCGTTAAGGCCTTGAAGGGCAATCACAATTGCCAGAAGCTTGATGATCCAGACCATATAAGAAGCCGCCTATGTGCGGCTTTTTATAGTGCGCCCGGCACGGGCGATAACTTGGCGGTGAAAGTCCGCTACAGGCTTGGCAGTAGGAACTGTTAGCCAAGGGCAAGGGTGTCCGTC
>NZ_JACHKG010000036.1:0-48705 GCF_014203995.1 Paenibacillus sp. JGP012
TGGAACCGCCACCTTTCGGAGTTTGTAGGGGTACAAACATTTTACCGAGGTTGCGGTTCTTTTTCTACCTTTTATTGGTTATTCAACACGCGTGAAATCATATATATAAAATTTTCTTTAGCTTCTAAGATTTCTTCTGGACTAAAGTTATAAGAAAAGTGCACAAGTTTGTTTCTTATCTTTTGAAACTTCTCCATTTTTTCTATTTCTTCATTTTTATTAAACTTAAATAGTCTTATACTTTTAATATAATTTTTGAGATTGTCAAAAGGCACTACTCTAAGTGAATTCCTTTGAAATTCTTCGTAAATTGTCTCAATATTTTTTTGGGCTTCTTTTTTTTCTAGTATCTTTTTTATAGATATTGCTCCATTGTTATAGGCCACAGCATACTTTAAAGAGAGCTCCACTGTCATTTGTACCAACACTGATGTTTTTACAATGTTGTTTATTTCACTAAAGTCAGAATTTATTATTTCTTCGATTGTTATATTCAAAAATCTAATGGCGTTTTGAAATATAGCATCTATTATTTCTTCTTCTTTGCACATCTTTTATTCTCCTTGAATTATAGTATTTATTATGTCTAAGTTTAGGGCAGTTACAGCTAACGTTCCTGTATTCATGAACCCCAAATGGGTTGTCTGCTGAAATCCCTCTCCGAAATCCTTCCCGCAGACCCAGGTTCCGTAAGGAGCCGCAGCTTGAATATTATGTTAGACGAATCTAATTCTTCTTTGAAATCACATAAAAATAATTTTTTATTTCTCTTCTCTGATATTTACCTGGTCCTGTTTCTATTTTTACTAAATCTCTTTCATCATTTTGAATCCAATTGTTGAAATACTTATCTATCTCATCAGGATACTTCTTTTTCCCCTTCTGTACATCGTCATTAATAAATGATTGATATTTAATAATTCCATTGTGTAAATCATCAGTTACTCTATTAGTAATATGTGTGAACGTTATAATTTGAATAACGTCAATCAGCCGGCCCAATTTTTCTGATAAAAGATCTACTCTCATTTCATCACTAATTACTGCATTCCAAACTTTCTTGCTTGGTACGTCATGACAATACCAATTTTTTAATTCTATTATCAATACTGGTTCAACATTTATATTGTTTACCCTCTCAAGAATTGCAATATCATATCTTTCGTTCGTATCATCAAGTAAACCGCTTTTATGTAAATACTCTCTCGATACTATCAGTTCTGGATAATTCTTTTGAAAATAAATAGCTAACTTATCCCGAAGATATAATTCACTTTTATTGGTCGCTGAGATGTACGCAAGTTCGTTGAAATCGTCTGAACTAGTGGTTTTAAATTCCTTAATTATTTCTAAAAGGGCATGTCGCACCTCGAAAATCCCTATTTTCCCCATATCTTCACTCCTATTAATTAGTTTCGTCTAACGTTCCGGTATTCACGAACCCCGAAGGGGTTGTCTGCTGAAATCCCTCTCCGAAATCCATCCAGCAGACCCAGGCTCCAGCGGAGCCGCAGCGTGAATATATTGTTATGTGGAGTACCTGGCTTCTTGAATCTACTTATAAATGATCGTTTCTGTATTTTCTTATGTGCTCTTCTAATGTCTCTCTTGCTTCTTCATATGTTCTAATCACTTCATCCACTTCGTTCTTTAATTCTTTATGTTCTTTCCAATATTCTTTCCCTACTCTGAGAACCGAACAAAATAAATCGCCTGTATACAATTCCCCTGATCTTAATGGGTTATCTATTAATCTCTCTAACGCTAGAGGTAAAAGAAAAGTTAGACTCATTTGTTGCCCGATCAATAGTCTTAAATCTTCATCACTCAATTCGCAAAGAGGTTTCTTTCTTAATTTATGCACTTGAATCACTAATGAGGAAGCAAAACTCGGTTCTCCCCAATATTTATCTTCAAGCTCTTCAAGGGTTTTGGTTAGATCCATTTGATGCATCGTTTCACCCTCTCGAATAACTAATTTCTGGTATTTCACATAACATCTAATTTATGTACTTCGTAAATACCACACATTCAAGGTAATATATGAACTACATATATGATAACCTACGAGGCGATATATGCGAAGAAAAATTTGGTGGAAAAGGGAGAAGTTTGTGTTACTTAATCTCCCATATCAATACGATCCAACGGGCTTTGAATACGCTGGATATTTTTCGTGCTGACATGCGTATATCGTTGCGTTGTTTGTGCACTCGTGTGACCAAGAAGCTCTTGTATATAGCGCAGGTCTGTTCCGTTTTCCAGCAAATGCGTGGCGAAAGAGTGCCGCAAAGCATGGGTGCTACACTTTTTTACAATACCGGCCTTTAGTCTGGCTTCTTCAAAAACCTTCTGCACGCTGCGCTCGGTAAGATGTCGATCCGAAGTTTTTCCCGGAAATAGCCAGCGATCGGGTCGATACGCTGCAATGTATTCCTGCACCATGTTCCAAGCAAGATTAGAAAGAAGCGTTCTCCGATCCTTTTGACCTTTTCCCTGCCTTACGATAATGGTCTGACGCTCAATATCCAGATCGCTATAGCGTAGACGAACGACTTCACCGACACGAAGCCCTGCCGAATAGGTTAGATAAAGAATCGTCTTATGCTTGAGATTAGTCACAGCTTTCAGCAATTGGGTAACTTCTTTTTCGGACATGACATTGGGCAGCTTCGTCTGCTTTTTGGGGCGTATGTATTGAATTTCAGCAGGATGATGGAGTACATATTTACAATAAAATCGGATCGCACTAATCGTCTGATTAACACTGGAATGAGAGATTCCACGCTCGAGCAGATTCAAACAATATGTCTGGACATGAGACGCGCTGATCTCTGTATTGATCTGAGGAAGACTGGCCACAAAACGTTCAATCTGATTACAGTATGCTTTAATCGTTTTGCGACTGTATCCTCTTAATTTCAGAGCTTGCTGCAAATCATCTCTTTTCCATTGTGTTTGCTCTCCACTTAACTTCCAGTTTCTCAATATGTCGCTCTCCACCCACAACTCCGCGGAAATCTCTACATCTAGCACATCAAAGTGCTTTGTAAACTCCTGAAGAGATACCTCTGAGTAGGGGATGATCCAGCGTTTTGCATCAGCCTCCCACCTTCTCCCTGTTACCTGACGAATTCGCTGAATATGCACCGTATTATATGGAATTTGCACATATAATGTATCAGCAGAACCTTTAGTTAGTATGATGGTGTTTTCTGCTTTATCTTTCATAAAAACTCTCCTTTGGCTCCATTAGATATATAAGTTCTATTGAATTTGGAAAATAAAAAAGGAAGATCATTTTCATCCCGTAAAGGAATCCAATGATCTTCCGATGCTTTCGGAAATATGGTCGCTGCACCTACATAGCAGCGGCTTCTTCTCCCAGCGGCAGCGTGTAATACTGCGCCTGCTGGTCTTCATGCTGCTGGTATACCACAACCAGCAGCGTCTGGCCTTTCGCGGCGAGCGGGCTGGCACCAGCTAGCACACGCTCAAGCCGGAACGGAAGCACGTCCAGTACGGCGTGCTTCTGCAGTTCCTTTTCGCCGAGTCCCAGATCGGCGAAAGCCCGGGCACCCATGACCGTCTGTGCGGTCATGGCCGAGGTCATCGGCAGCGCACGAGAAGCGCTGCCGTCCCCCATGTCCGCCGCTCCATCCGCGGCGGACAAAACCCCAGCGTCGCGCGCTGCAAGCGACGCTGCATCCCCGGCATGGCTGCCGATCACACCCGCCGCATCCGCGGCAGTGTTCTCTCCGGCAGCCGCCGAAGTTCCCGCAGCGGCCGCTCCACTCATGCCGCTGCTTTCCAGCCATGCCGAGCCAGAGGCACCGGCAACACGCGGCAGACGAACATCCTCTGGACGTTCAGCCAACATTTTCATATAACCCGCCCATTGGTCCTTCTGGAGCGCGTCGTCCCACCAGATTTTACGCGGCTTGTACTTGTGACCAAGGAAATAATCGAGCTTCATCAGGCCCAGCACGATATCCATATGCGGCGTGTTGCGGGACTCCAGGAAGCTGTGCAGACGAGTAAACAAATCCTCAAGCTGGTGACCGATCTTCTGCCAGCCCTGGCCTTCCCAGTAATCGCCGAACGCCTGGAAGAAATCAAACGGCGAATCAAACTCCTGCTCCATCAAATACTTGAGCGTATGATCCATCCGGTGTGCATTCCAGTATTTCTCCAGCACATCCTCCAGGCGTTTCAGGCGAACAATGTCGCTAAACGGCAGCACGTCACTGCCCAGAATCTCATACGGCGCGTGATCCATGTACGTATAGTTGTACTTCTCTGCATCCAGACGCAGACCCGTACCGCGAAGCATTTTGAGGAATCCGAGCTGCAGCTCTTCCGGCCCCAAAGCAAACACATCGTTAAACGTCTTGCGGAACGTATTATAATCTTCCTCCGGCAAGCCTGCGATCAGATCCAAATGCTGGTCGATCTTACCGCTGGCTTTGACCTTGTTCACCGTACGGCTCAGCTTGGCAAAGTTCTGACGGCGTTTCACTAGTTCATTCGTCGGATCATTCGTAGACTGTACCCCGATTTCAAAACGGAAAATACCCGGCGGCGCATTCTCTGCCAAATAGTCGAGCACCTCAGGACGCATGATATCAGCTGTGATCTCAAACTGAAACACCGTACCCTGATGATTCTCGATCAAAAATTTAAACATCTCCATCGCATAATCCCGCTTGATATTAAACGTGCGGTCCACAAACTTGATCAGCTTCGCACCCTTCTCGATCAGGTACAGAATGTCCGATTTCGTCCGCTCGATATCATAATACCGCACACCGACCTCAATACTGGAAAGACAGAACTGACAACTAAACGGACAGCCCCGGCTGGTCTCGAAATAAACAACACGTTTCCCCAGATCAGGGATATCCTCTTCAAAACGATGCGGTGACGGCAGATCGTTCAAATCCGCCTTTGGACGCGCAGGCATGAGAATGACCTCTTCCCCTTTGCGATACGCCAGTCCGTAGACAAAATGGAACTTCTTGCTTCCCTCCAGCTCCGTCAAGAGCTGATGCAGCGTTTCCTCCCCTTCACCCATGACGATAAAATCGACATTAGGAATCCGGTTCATCCAGTATTCGGTGTCGTAGGACACCTCCGGCCCGCCCAGCAAAATTTTCACCTCAGGCATAACCTTTTTTAAATTATCGATCACCTTGATCGTCTCTTCAATGTTCCAGATGTAACACGAAAACCCAATCACATCCGCCCCGCGCTGGTACAGATCCGACACAATATTCATGACCGGGTCTTTGATCGTATACTCCGCGAGCTCAATATCAAAATCCTTCTCACTGTACGCCTTCAAACACCGCAGCGCGAGCGAGGTATGGATATACTTTGCATTCAAAGTCGATAGAATTACCTTCATGATTCACAACCTTTGCCTGGACACCCAGACCATATTTTTTTTGGAAAAGTAAAGCTCCACAGCCATCCTGCCCCGGATGCTGTTCAGACAAACCTCTAATGCAAGTCCGAGCCCTATCTATGTCCGCCCTTGCACAAATTCAAACCAGCACCAGCATCCGCGTCAGCACGCGCATCACGCTCCAACGCACTCGCATAACAAGTTAACCAGTCCTTATGCTATAACCGTCCGCACCTCACAAACAAATCCCCAATTTGTCTTTCAAAGATTGGACACATCTTTTAAAAACACATACCACTCTCCGCCCGACCAAAACCACAATATATAGATCCCCATCCATCAAAGTCACTATATACTGTGCCGACATTCGTTCCCAACACTTTACCTCAATGTCCACCCTTTGAAAGACAATTTCACCCACTTTGTCTACTCAGCAGAGACGCACTTCATGAGATACATATCCTGATTTTTGAATTCGTTTCTATTCTGATCTTGGCTCTGTCTGGTCCTGTTACTGGTTCTAATTCTAGTTGTGCTTCTTGTTGTGCTTCTTCTTTTAATTGTTGCTTCCGGTTCTGGTTCTGTCCATATCTCTGTCTGTATCTAATTTCCCTTTCCTAAACTGTAGCCTTTTATCTAGGACGTGTCTTGAAACCTACTGAAGTGCATCTTTTACCGCCTTTTCGCCCCCTGCTGCGTCAGTTTCCCTTGACGTGCCCCGGCACACCTGCGGAAAACTTCCTGGTTTGGAACGAAATTTCTGCAAAATCTGCCTCCTTCAGAGTTTTCAGGCATGCCCTAGTCTTTAGGTCTAATATTTAGGTTCAGTCCTTAGTCTGCGATCAGATATCACTTATCTCTTGTCATTTATCCTTATCACTCATGACATATCACTATCATATATCACTCATATTCATAAAAAGCATCGTCGTCCGTGTCCACTTCTTCACCCGATTGCTTCTGGAAGAATTCCAGGAACGGCAGACCGTACTTGCGGTACTTAACCTCACCGACCCCTTTAATGGTCAGCATGTCACGTTCCGTCTGCGGACATACCACACTCATCTCGCGCAGGGTGGCATCATTGAAGATGATGTAGGATGGCACATGCTCTTTCGCGGCCAGATCACGGCGGATCAGGCGCAATTGTTCGAACACCGTTTCGTTCACGGCCGAAGGCATCGCATCACGTCCGCGGCGTCCGCCGTAGTTCGTACCGGAGGCTGTAGAAGCTGTTTTGCGTACGACACGCTGCATGACTTCGCGTTGACCTTTCAGCACTTCCACCGCCAGCGGCTGCAAACGTACTACCGGATATTGCCCCTCGGACAGCATCAGGTAACCCTCGGATACCATAACGTTGATGATCTCGGCAATTTCGCGCTCTGTGCGATTGCCCATGACCCCATACGTTGGCAAGGAATCGAAGCCGTAGTCCAGCACTTTTTTGGCACGAGAGCCTTTAAGCACCGAGGCCACTAGCGATACCCCATAGCGTTCACGCATGCGGTGGATGCAGCTGAATATTTTCTGTGCATCAATCGTCATATCCACCAGCTCACGGTCGTCTGTGCAAGAACTGCAAATGCCGCACGGCTTGTCCTCGTGCACCTCACCGAAGTAATCCAGCTGTGCACTGCGCAGACAACGCGTCGTATAACAGTAATCGACCATCTGCTGCAGCTTGCGGTAGTCGTTCGCTTTGCGGTCACCCTCCATCGGGTTCTGCTCGATCAGAAACTTCTGGGTGATGATATCCTGCGCTCCAAACAGCAAAATGCACTGACTCGGCTCGCCGTCCCGCCCTGCACGCCCGGCTTCCTGAACGTATGCCTCCATGTTTTTCGGCATGCTGTAGTGAAGCACGTAACGCACGTTCGACTTGTCAATCCCCATTCCGAATGCATTGGTCGCAATCATGACCCGGATATCATCGTACAAAAACTGCTCCTGGCTCTGGGCCCGTTCATCGTCCGTCATGCCCGCATGATAGCGTCCTGCGGGCAAACCTGCCTGCAGCAGACGCTGATGCAGATCATCCACGTCCTTCCGGGTCGCGGCGTATACAATACCTGGCTCGCTGGCATGCTCGCGCGCGTAGTTCAAGACAAAATCCTTTTTGCTCTCGCCGCGCAGCACGCTAAACGCGAGATTATCCCGCCCAAGTCCGGTCACATACGTCTGCGGGTCCTGCAGTCGCAGCAGCCGCAAAATATCACCCATGACCTCGGGCGTCGCCGTCGCCGTAAAGGCCGCAACCACCGGCCGCTCCGGCAAGCTATCCACAAACGGCGCTACCGCCAGGTAGCTTGTCCGAAAATCATGGCCCCACTGTGACACACAGTGGGCCTCATCCACAGCAACGCAGGAGATGGGCAGCTGCCCCATCTCATCGCGGAACCAATCCAGCTCCAGTCGCTCCGGCGCGACATAGAGCAGCTTCAGCTCACCGCGCTGCGCCGCGCGGATGCGCTCATTCACTTCTCTGCCGCTTAACGTACTATTAATATAAGCGGCGGCAATGCCCGCGGTCGTCAGTGCATCGACCTGGTCTTTCATCAACGAAATTAACGGGGAGACCACAAGTGTCAGCCCCGGATATAACAAAGCGGGAATCTGGTAACAGATCGACTTCCCGCCCCCGGTTGGCATAATGCCCAGCGTATCCTCATATTCGAGCAGGCTGGAGACGATCTTTTTTTGACCCTCGCGAAAATCGGGGTATCCATAATATTTTTGCAGAAGACCCTGCGCTTCTTCTAAAGAAGGGGTTTGCACACTCATGTAAAGACTCCTTACTTGTCACCGGTGTTCCTGCACCAGCTTGGTTCTATCCGATTCTGACATGCGAACACGACATGCTCGCCGCATCCTTGACAACAAAATGGCGTTCTCATGACTTGTCCGTCAAGCAAAACGCCGCTCCCTTTAGTTTAACGGGCCAGCCCCGAATGAGCAACCGCGTTTTAATGTAAAAAAGGTTGACCCTTTCGAACGCAATCAAACAGCCGCTTTTTATAACAAATCATTTGGATTAATTTAACTTATTTGTAATCTTTACAACAATCACTATGATATGATCAGGAATGAAAATGACAATAACGATGAAGCTTTAAGAATCAAGTTACAATCGTTGTACACGTATTAATTCACATCTTTCTTGTATTCTCTAATTCTATCTTTATTCATTTGTTTATTTATTTTTCAACTTCTACATTTCTTGTTCGAGCTTCTAAACCGCAAGGGAGGACTACTGTTTCCATGGAACATTCCGATCAATCCCAATCCAAATCAACATGGTCTAATAATTCTTCACGCAAACCTTGGGTTCGTAAGCATCCTGTTGCTTCAATAGTTTTTCTCGTGTTTGGGCTACCTATCTTGGCTTTGACGCTCTTCTTTACGCTTCGGCCCTACCTTTCCACATTTGATCGTGCAGATCAGGGCGAGCTGAGCAATTCGATGTCATCACCCACTGGGGAATACACTGCCGAACTATACGGTGTTCCCTACGGCGGTGCAGCAGGCGGGGTGACGATCTGGGTTAATGTGAGGAAAACAGCGGATACAGACTCTTCGGAGGCCAAAAGCATCTATCGCGCAGAGTTTCATGGCGGAAATCACCTCGAATGGGAAAGTGACAATACTCTCCGCATTGAAAACTGGAGCGAGTATAGTAACGAGACGGTTACCTTGAATATAAATGAAGAAATTTATGATGGATGGGGCTGGGCTTGCAGCAGCTTGCGCACAAAAGAGCAGTATGTACGATGCTTGACACCTGAGTCGTAAACAATGATAAGAACCCCGTTAACCTCTTCTCTCGTTATTACGGGGTTCTTATCGTTGCAAGTATTCGTAAAAAGACCACAGCGCTACAATTAACTTTACTATTAAACCACTTTCCTCTCTTTCAACTTCTGTTTCAATCTTAATTCCTACGAGTATTATCCTTCTCTCTCTTTCCTCTGTTTACGAATCATGGCTTCGAGCTTCTCCCGGTTACCAACCAAACCAGGATCATTCGGCAGGTATTCACGGGCTTTGCTGTTGTGGCGAAGCGACTGCTCCCAGTTGCCCAGATGCGCATAGCAGATCGAGAGCCGGGCATGTGGCAGCCAGGTCCGGCAGGCCGCTGGTACGGGGCGCATACCCGGATCGCGGCTGCTCACATCCACCGCCTGCATGTACCAGTAGATGGCGGAGATCACCTCCTGCCGTTCATGGAAGCAGGCGGCAATCGCGCAGCAGAAATCCGCATGCGGCAGGTCGAACCGGAACGACTGCAGCAGTGCGCCCAGCTTGCGGCCCGGCTCGCCAAGCCGCTCATAACATTCCGCCAGCCTTGCGCAGGCAATGAGCCGGTCCTCGCGGTAACCGCTAGGCTGCTCCAGCAGCTTCGCGTAACCGCGTGCCGCCGCCGCATAGCGCTGGCGGTCATAACATTCGCCTGCATAATAAAATAGCAGGCGTCCCTGGGCTATGCCCTCTTCGGCGATCCATTTGCGCAGGATGCGCACATTTCGCGCCGAATGGTTCCCCACCTCGCGGCGATGTGTGACGGCAATATCTGCCGTAATGACCTCGCCTTGCGGGAAGCGCAGCTGCTCGTGCAGCCGGCCATGCCAGCGGCACCCGGCATCCCGCTTGACCAGGCGAAGCCGGCGGTCCGCCACCAGCGGACTCCCCTCCGGCCCCTCGGCCAGCGTATAGCTCATCACCACACCCGCCGTCTCTCCACCGGCTGGCAGCTGCTGCTTCAAAACAGCAAGCTTCGCCCGTTCCGCGGGCAGCAGCACATCATCCGCATCGAGCCACAGAATATATTCCTGGGTGGCTCTGGCGAATGACTCATTCCGCGCCGCGGCAAAGTCCTCGTTCCACGCATACGTGTATACCCGGTCAGTGTACGTCGCGGCAATCTCCATCGTTCGATCCGACGAACCCGTATCCAGAACGATGATCTCGTCTGCAATGCCAGCTGCCGAATCCAGACATCGCGCCAGTGTGCGTTCCTCGTTCTTCACAATCATACATAAACTGATGGTGATCACGTTTCAAGCCCTCCCTGCAGCGGCTAACGATTCCAGATGACGCTATTTCATACATTTCAGGCATTTTAAAAATGTAACGATTCTGAGAAACGCTATTCTCACATTTCATGTGTAAATTCAGGACATTTTGCCTGATTTTTATGAAATAGCGTCACTAGGAATCGTTACAATTTTCAACCACGCAAAATGGTACAAATAAGGTGTCTGGGAATCGTTAAAATGCAATTGCTCTCGTAGTCCCTTAGTCTCTCGCTTACTTACCTGCCAACTCCTTCACTTACTCTCTTGTATGCTCACTACCTTCCATTCTCTTCTGCTCACTTTCTCTCGTGTCTTTTTCTTCTTGCTCACCTGCCCATACTAGCTCCCATTCATTTTTGCTCTTTCCGTTACTTACTTACTTACTTACTTACTTACTATCCCACCAACTACTATTCATGCTTGCTCTCCAATTACTTACTCATCGACTCACCAGCTATCATTCATTGCTGCTCTCCTGCTTGCTCCCTTCTTCTTACTCTTGATACATCCCCTTTAATCCCGAACAGGTTCATTTCTCAACCAACGTTCATGGCACTATACTTCCTCATTCCCCTGACGACGTAACCGTTTCAGTTGCTCCACCGCACTGTCCAGCGCTTTTTTGCGCTGTTTCATGGAGCGTAGATGCTGCTGCTCTACCTGGACAAAATGGGTATGATCCAGCTTCATCCAATCCAGCACCTGGTTCAGAGGCGGTTTTACGTCGAGCTGTATTTTCTGCCGTTTACGCGCCACACAACATAGATATTTATGATGTACTTCCAGTTTCATTACTTCAAAATACGGGATCAGACACATCGCCAGATTACTCGCATAGAACGTCTGTTTATGATCGTAGAAAGGATGGTAGCCGTAGGGAACGGTCACGATGAGTGTACCTTCCTCTACGAGTAGACGATGAATCTGCAGCAGCAATGTCTCCGGATGCGCAAAATGCTCCAGCACTTCTCCCAGCAGTACGGTGTCAAACGTTGTTCTCGCGTTCCATTGCGTGATGTCCAGCATGCGGAAATCCACATGGTTGCGGACAGGCTTGGATTCTTTAGCGAGTTCCTCTTGCGCATAACGGATACTTTCTTCCTCCAAATCCACACCTGTCACACGAAACCCTTCACGTCCCAGTAAAATAGACGTAATTCCCTGACTGCACCCCACATCCAGAATGCGTTTGCCTGTGGTCTCCCGGCACATCCAGTGCACGCGAGTCCTCGTCGCTTCATGAGAATCTTCGGAATTGATCTGTCCGTAGTAACGTTCGTTTACCCGATCATGATTCGCCATAGCCATCTCCCGTTTTCCCGTACACATTTTTCACATCTTGATCCACCCGTGCAGCGTCTTGGCTTCCATACGATTCACCGTTCTCGTTTTCTGCACCTTCACCCGAGGGAACGCTCTTGCGTTTCGTATCCGGATATTTTTCATGCTGTCCTTTTAATTCTGCCCCTGCCGAATCTGCCTCTCTCGTGACCTGACCGCTGTTACTATGACCTTCCAATCCTGCCGCTTTATGCTCTGTATCTTGAAAACCCTCTTTCTCTATCCCTTGTGCCACACGTTCTACATGATTTACATGGTCTGCAAGTTCCACATCTTCTACACACTCCACATTTTCTGCATGTTTTGACTGCTCAAATGTTTTCCCTCCAGCACCCTTCTCCTGTCCAAAGCTTTGTGTTGTCCCTCGGTCATGCAGTACCGGCTGACCGAGCACAACGATGTTGTCTCCGCGACATCCGGCCGTGGCGTTGCGTGTATCAAAAATCAGCGGTGCATGATCCGCCATCTCCTGGTAATCAAACGCGGAATGGTCTGTCGTGATGATCACCAGATCAGCCCATGTCCATAATTCGGGCGAAGCAGGCCGGGACTGGAGCATTGAACCATCATCCTGACGGAAAACAGGTACCATCGGATCGGTGAAAACGACTTCTGCACCCGCCGCGCTCAGCAGCCGGAAGACGTCCAACGCAGGTGATTCACGCAGGTCGTCAATGTCTTTTTTATAAGCCATACCTGCCAGTACAACGCGCGCTCCCCGCACAGATACACCATCCTGCTCCAGCAGCTCCACTGCACGTTGCACCACTCTCCCTGGCATCTGCCGATTGGTTGCATCCGCCAGCTGGATGAATTGCAGCTCCGATCCCTGACGGCTTGCAGCCCAGGACAGATAGATCGGATCGATCGGGATACAGTGTCCGCCGATACCGGGGCCAGGATAGAATGGCATATAACCAAAGGGCTTGGTTGCCGCAGCACCCAGCACTTCCCAGATGTTTACACCCATCTGTTCACAGGCTGGAGTCAGCTCATTCACGAGTGCAATGTTGACACTGCGAAATGTATTTTCGAACAGTTTGGCTGTCTCGGCAACGGTTGTCGAGCTAACCGGCACGACTTCGTTCAGAAAGGAGCCATAGAACTGTGAACCATAACTCAGACATGCGGGAGTCGAACCGCCGATGATTTTAGGCGTATTTTTCACACCATAATGCACACTGCCCGGATCGACTCGCTCTGGAGAATAACAGACATAGAAATGTTCACCTGCTGTCCAGCCGCGCGCTGCCTCTACAGGCTGCTTCACATGCTCTTCCGTTGTGCCCGGATACGTGGTGCTCTCCAGAATGACAAGGCTGCCTAGCTGAAGATAGGGGGTCATGCCCCCCACAGCTGATGAAATATAGGATATATCCGGCTGATGTGCATCCGTTAACGGAGTCGGTACACAGATTACAATGACATCCGCATCAGCGACTGCTGCATAATCTGTACCTGCCGTCAACAAATTCGCTTCCAGCAGCGTTTGAAGCACCTCATCTTCAATGCCAATAATATACGAATGGCCTACGTGGAGCTTTGCCACTTTGCCTGCATCGATATCAATGCCGTGCACCTGGTAACCGGACTGTGCCATCTCAACGGCCATGGGCAGACCCACGTAACCAAGACCGATGACAACAGCCTTCAGGGAGCGGTCATGAATGCATTGAAGCGTGGTCTTCTGTGGCTTCGGGTAGAGCTGCTTCAATCGCTGCTGCTTCCGGCCTCGGTGCTCTGCTGGAGCCTGTGCCTGCTTCTCCTTTTCTTCTTGACCTTTCTCTTCGGGATACAGGCTGTTCTCACTCATCTCTTCCACCTCCAAACGTTCCGCCTCCCTTCCGTTAGTCGATATATCCTCCTGCACGCAAAAACGCAGCAATCGCCGGTTTGTTCATCATTTCACTGTCAGAGCGATACTGGTCAAATTTCACACGTGGCAAATGATCATAATGATTCGTTAGTCCTTGATCGGGATGTTCCGGCAAAATGACATAATATTGCGCATCATACTTCCGTGTACGCGGTGCTTCAAATGGCGAGATCAGCACTTCGTGCAGCTTCTCCCCGGGGCGGATACCTGTCACTTTGTAATCGCCAGATGGGCGACCTGCCTGTTCCAGCATGACAGAAGCCAGTTCGGTCATGTTGCAAGCTTTCATTTTCATCACAAATGTCTCGCCGCCCACTGCTGCTTCAGCTGCTTTGAGCAATAAATGAATGGCCTCGGTGCGGGTGAGGAAAAAGCGCGTCATGCCTTCGTCCGTAATGGTCAGGCTTTTGCCTTCATCAATCTGGCGTCGGAACAGGGGCACCACACTGCCGCTTGTGCCCAGCACGTTGCCACCGCGGATGCATACAAACCGGCTTTTCTCGCTCAGCCAGTTGGCACGAATCATCATTTTTTCACCTAACGCTTTAGTCATGCCGTATACGTTAATCGGATCCACCGCCTTGTCGGTGGACACGTCAATGACCTTGGGAACCTTCATGCGAATTGCAGCCCGGATAATGTTCTGCGTCCCGATCACATTCGTCTTGAACGCTTCATCCGGCTGGTCCTCGCAGACCGGAACATGCTTCAACGCTGCCAGGTGGAAGAGCACATCCACGCCTTTGCACGCATCTTCCACAGCCGGATAATCCCGGATATCCCCAATGACGAATCGCAGACGCGGGTCATGATTGAATTCACGCTGCATCGCAATCTGGGCATATTCGTTACGAGAAAGGAGGCGAATCTCTGCCGGGTCCTGTTCCAGCAACACCTCGGTCAGCTTTTGACCCCAGGAACCTGTGCCCCCGGTAACCAGAATCGTTTGTCCTTTAATCATGCATATACCCCTCCCTGATCAGATCATGAATTCGCGTAATACCTGTGCCATCTCTTCGTGGCTTAACCGGTCTTTGGGTGGTACCTTTTTGACTGACGTATTGCTCGAATGTACAATGTTGACGTAATTGCGCGGCGTCAGCAGCTCATGCGGCAGATCGATGACATTACCATGCGTACCTCGGCCCGGCAGCTTCACCCGATACCCGGATGCGTACTCCGCTGTTTTATACAGGTAGACATAGAATTGCGGAGAACGATGAAACGCAGGTGCCATCTCGTTGTTCACGCTATCCCAGAGATAGCCGTTCTGGTTAATCAGGGCCATCGTTTGCGGCTGTGGCTGCACGTCATATAGCTGCTGTACAAAGGTCCGGTGATACAGGTCATCCGAATCGAGACGGGCAATATAGATGTGCTCTACCCCTTCAGCAAATGCCAAAATCGCCCGCACACTCTCAATATGGGTTCCAAAACGAATGTTGGCAGGCAGCGGCTCCTGTTCCGCGAGAATCTCCTGCATTAATTCTCCCGACTCCTTGGATAACTTCACCACCGTCAGGAAATCTTGATTCGTCTGAGCTTTAAGGCAGTGCAATGTAAATGTGCGAAAAATGCCCATCCGCCGCTCCAGCCATTCTCTCGTCAATCGCTGTGGGTCGAACCCATAATTGTTGAAATTAATCTCAATAACCACTTTCCTGGACATAATATTCCTCCTCATGAACTCTGCCATTTTCCTTCAGCGAATACAGATCATTTTCATAGTTTTCAACGTCGTTTCCATGCTCAACACAACCTCAGGCGGTCTAGAAGCCGATAATCCGACCGGGTCTCGCTTGCGAATCCTGCCGACTCTATAAAGTATGAAATGTTAATAGAAGCGGTACGGACATATGCACTGATTTTGAACGAATTAGATTGATATCCCTCCATAGTTTCTCCCTCCGGGTCGAACGTACAAAACATTTTCGGATTTGCATCATAGAATAGAGCAGTTGAATTTAAAAGGGGGCCTTATCCAGGCATGAATCCGATCTATCTTGAAATGGATGGTGTGCTTGACCAACTTGAGGCGGCGCTCAAAGAACAGCGCCCCTTCTCTCTTGTCCGGGTGGGCGATGGAGAGAATATTGTCATGTCCCAGGACGTCGTCTGGACCACGGAAGAGGTACTTCAGGAACGCTGGGCCATTAAGGCCAATCGGGGTCAAAAGGGGGTTCGCCTGCCCAATCTGCAGCTCAGGGATGAGGTTGCTGCTTCCCTGCAACGGGCCAGTATGGTGGGTGTGCTTCCACCCGCTGACCTTACAATTAATGCTCCGGATTATCTCAAAAGACCGCTAACTGACATGTTATTTGCGCATTTCGGCATCTATCCAGCGCTCACATGCCATGCCTGTGTGAATCGGGAAATGGTCCAGATGCCTCGCTTCTGGAGAATTCTTGCAGGTAAACGAGTGCTGCTCGTTACTCGAGAAATCGAGAAACTTCGAGCCGCGCTCGTGCAGGAACCTTATCATCTGAACATTGCGGCTGCTCTTCCCTTCGATAACTATGATCAGATGATGGAAACGCTGCAATGGATTCAGACGAACCAGCATTCCTTCGATGTGGCACTCTTCTCCTGCGGGGTCAACGCCGTTATACTCGCTGAGCGCACGGCAGCACTTGCGGGCAAAGTCGCCATCGACTTCGGCAAAGCCAACAGCATCATCTTGAATGGCCGCGCCAACTAATCGGCGGTCAGATTCCTACAATCTCGATTTGCCTTGGCATCACTTTCATATGTTTGGATAGTAAAAAAATCCCGGACTCACTTGAGCCGGGATTCCTTATCTTGACTTCTTTGTTGACTGAACTAGTTTGTAGATGCAATACCATAGAATACTTCTGGTCCGGTTCGTGTAGCTGTGGAGACCCCCGAAATGAATGAAGAATACACACTCTCCAGGGCAGGAGGGGCGGTCAGATCAGTTGCCGCAAACGAATGGAATCCGACCTCACCGCTTTCATCTACAGTACCTTCAGCCCGATAAATCACGTTCGCCGGAGCATAGACGCTCCCACGTACGATCTCAACAACGAACGAATCTCCAGGTTCACCGATAACGCCGATTGTACCATTCAAGGTAATAAGCGGATTGGAAACTCCCTGGGTCTGCAATCCAATAATGCCGAACAGTACCGGGGAATTTGAAATGGACACACCGGGCAGTCCTGCAAATGCTGAGTTCATTGAACTTCTCATGTCTAGAAAGGTACCCATGAGTAACACCTCCAATACTATAGGTTACGTTATTCTATGAGTCCCCACTCTCTCTTGATTGGATGAATGCCAGATTCCAGAACCTATTTTTATTTGTGCACTGTTAGTGGTATATTGAACTGCATAACGAAAATGAACGGATCGTATGCACACAAGCGGTACAGGCTGTTCAGAAGGAGATTACTATTCATGAATAAACGCAAACGTCCAACAGGCAAAACATCGGCCTCGGCCAAGGGAAAATCATATGCTGGCTCATCCACAGCACGTTCCAGCAAGTCTAACTTCTCATCTGCAAAATCAACAGGTGCTTCCGCATCACGCAATACGGAAGAGAATAAGAAGCCAATGGCTGCGAAATCGTCGGCCGCACCCAAGAAAGCCGGAGGTAATAAATCCAAAAACGCCAGCGCGTCCAAACGCCCGAGTAACGCCTACTATCGCAAGCAAGAACCACCACGCCAGTACAAAGTAACGGAACCGGATGAGCTGCTGAATTTCCTGTTGCAACATCTGAAGTCCGGACGTAATGCCGTCAAGTCCATTTTGGGACGCGGGCAAGTCTCCATAGATGAGAAAGTCGTGACCAAGTTTAATGAGCCGCTGCAGCCCGGACAGATCGTCTCGATCAGCAAAGAAGGAGCGGTTGCCGCGCCTTCCCTGACAGGCATCAACATTTTGCATGAAGACGACGACATCATTGTGATTCGCAAGGAGGCGGGACTGCTGTCCATCGCGGCTGACAAAAGTGACGACCTGACCGCCTATCGTCAGCTAATGGCGCATGTGCGCCGCAGCAATCCATTGAACCGGGTGTTTATCGTACACCGCCTGGACCGAGACACATCTGGTGTGATGATGTTTGCCAAGAGCGAAGAGGTGCAGCAGCAGCTTCAGCAAAATTGGAAAGAGAACGTACAGGATCGCGTCTATGTCGCTCTCGTTGAAGGCAAGGTAACGCAAGAGGAAGGCACCATCTCCTCCTGGCTGAAGGAAACCAAAACGCTGAAGATGTACTCCAGCTCCCGCCCGAATGATGGGCAACATGCGGTTACCCACTACAAACGTTTGAAAGCAAACCGTGAATTCTCGCTGCTTGAGGTTCGTCTGGAAACGGGCCGCAAAAATCAGATTCGGGTACACATGGAGGATATTGGACACCCGATTGCCGGGGATCGCAAATACGGTGCACGTACAAGAGATCTTGGACGTCTCGGACTGCATGCACGCCTGTTATCCTTCAACCACCCGACAACAGGCAAATTAATGACATTTGAGACGGATATTCCGAAGCCCTTCCTGTATCCATTCCGCGGAGAGACTACATCTGCACAATAACGTGCTCGTACGAAGACGGACTGGAAGTTATGATGCTTCACCACACCGCAGCTCTGTCCGTCTGAAAAGGGGGTTATCACGTTTGCAAAACCTGTTGATCACCGGGTATCGCGCCCATGAGCTTCAGATTTTTGGTCAGAAACATGAAGGCATTCCCTTCATCAAAAAAGCAATTGCTTCCCGCCTTACTCCTCTCGTAGAGGATGGACTGGAATGGGTGCTTACGCCCGGTCAATATGGCGTTGACCTGTGGGCCTGCGAGGTTGTGCTGGAGTTGAAACAGACTTATCCGCATCTGAAGCTGTCGATCATTACTGCTTTTCAGAACCCGGAGGAGCAGTGGAAGGAAGACAAGCAGGAATATTACCGCTCCATCTTGTCCGGGGTCGATTATTATGGTGCGATCAGCAAACAGCCTTATATCGGACCCTGGCAGTTCACCGCTCGTGACGACCTGCTGCTGCGCAAAAGTGACGGTTTGCTGCTTGTCTATGATGAGGATGCCGGCGAAGGCAGTCCGCGTTTTGTGAAGGAGAAGGCAATCAAAAAACAGCAGCACGAGGATTATCCTATTATCACGATAACTTCGGAGGACATCCAGTCTGTTGCAGAGGAAGAGCGCATGAGTGAATTTGCTTATGACGAGGATATGCCCTTCTAACACTGGATGGATGCTGCACAGCAAATGCTGTGCAGTTTTTTTTGTCATTTTACTGGACTCCGTTTTATTGGACTGTACCTTGTTATCGGACTGCACTCGGCTATCAAAAAACGTGATACCTTATTCTTAGACTGTGTGAATCCGTCTTTAAGTTGAACTCAAGCAGAGTCCCCCGCTCGCCACGAATGGGATACTCATGTTTTTTTTCGGGCAAGGTTGGGTATAAGTAGTATTAAAACTGCGATTTTTATGTCGTATGGGACAAAGGGGAACGTCAACCATGACTTTAACGCCAGAGCAGCGCATTCAGCTGCACGGGTTCAACAATCTCACCAAGTCGCTCAGTTTCAATATGTACGATATCTGTTACACCAAAACCAAAGAAGAACGCGAAGCGTACATTGAATATATCGATGAACAATATAATGCCGATCGGCTGACACATATTTTGAAAAATGTATCGGACATCATCGGAGCACACGTCCTGAACGTAGCACAGCAGGATTACGTACCGCAGGGTGCAAGTGTAACCATGCTGGTATCCGAAGGCCCCATCGTGGAAGTTCCCGAGGAATCCTTCGACGAATCTCCCGGCCCCCTGCCGGATAATGTAGTCATGCAGCTGGATAAAAGCCACATTACGGTGCACACTTATCCCGAATTCCACCCCAGCGAAGGCATCAGCACCTTTCGTGCAGATATTGATGTCTCTACCTGCGGCGAGATTTCACCGCTCAAAGCGCTGCATTACCTGATTCATTCCTTTGACACAGACATTATGATAATGGATTATCGGGTACGCGGATTTACGAGAGATACAAGCGGACGCAAGCTGTTTATTGACCATGAGATCAGCTCGATTCAGAATTATATTCCGGATGAGATCAAAAGCGGCTTTGATATGATCGACGTGAACGTCTATCAGGAAAATATTTTCCATACCAAATGCAAGCTGAAGGATTTTGATCTCGATAATTACCTGTTTGGATATACCAAGGACAAGCTCAGCAAAGCCGAACAGCAGGAGATCACCGAGTGGCTGAAGCTGGAGATGGACGAGATTTATTATGGAAAAAATATCAACCGCTCTCCTTGACAGTGTGCGTGCGAATTTCTTAAAATAGAGAGAACTGCTTGTACATGCGGTGAAGGAGGATCGAAGCATGATCGAAACCCAGACTTCCAAACGTAATGAATCTCTTTTACAGGCTTTAAACGCACGACATCAAGCCATCACCAACAACATTGCGAATGCAGATACGCCCAATTACAAAAGCACAACGGTCGAGTTTCAGGATGAGCTGAGACGAATTATCGAGAACGGCAAATCAGGACAGCTTCAGATGCAGCGAACACATGAGAAGCATTTTCCGATCAGCAATCCGAACGCTTCCATCGTCCAGTACCGTGTAATGCAGAACAATGAAACAGCGATGAATAACAACAACAATAACGTAGATATTGACCGTGAGATGGCATTACTCTCCGAGAATCAGCTCTTGTATAACTACATGGCTGATCGGGTCAGCGGACATTATAAAAAGATGAAAAATTTGTTGAATGATTTAAAATGACGGATTATCGCGACAGCCCCTTGTGGCTGTTTTTTTTGTGACTTAACGTCTTTGTCAACTGCTGCCTGCTTCTTCTCTCACCCGTTCTGCTGCAGAACCGGGTATGTTCGGTATTATGCTCGGGCTGTAGTATAATGGTAAAAGCAAAAATGTATATTACGTAAAAGAGGTGCTACATGGCTCGTCATTACAATGCTTTTCAAGGCTCCAAGGTCAGACTTACTGCACCGTGCCCCGAAGACCGTGTGCAGATTGCACACTTCACGGAACAGTATGAATATATGCGCAACATGGATACCGATATTGCTACTCCGCAAACATCAGATGAAACAGGAAGCTCTTCGGTCCGGAATGGTCAGGATTTCGAATTTGCACTGCGAACCATTGAAGATAACCGTTTCCTTGGCTTTGTTGCGATCTATCGGATTGAATGGAACAACCGCTCCGCCCAGCTCGCGATCGGAATCGGTGAAGCGCGTGATCGCGGCAAAGGATATGGCAGTGATGCACTTGCACTCATTTTACGCTACGCCTTCCATGAATTGAATCTGAACCGGATTGCTTTAGATGTAATCGAGTACAATGAAGCGGCAAGAAGAGCATACTTGAAGGCCGGATTCCGCGAGGAAGGAAGGCATCGGGCAGCCGTGCTGCGAGACGGTACACAGTATGATCTGATCTCGATGAGCATACTGGCAGCGGATTGGTCCGCTCAGACCGGATACCCGATTTCTTTTGGGCCGGCGGCCGGGTTCCGTGAGCATGATGAACATGGTGAGCATGTAAACTTGTTTTCTGATGCTCGAATGTCCCCCCCTTCCTTCCCCGATTCTGCAAGTTCGATCCGATCGGGTGGTGCCACTAGCAACTCAGATGTCTCTCCCCGAATCGGTGTAGGTGCCGTAATTCTGAATGAACGCGGCGAGGTGCTGCTTGCATGGCGTAATCGCGCACCCGAGCAGCACACCTGGAGTATTCCCGGCGGAAAAGTAGATGCATATGAAACGCTTGAGACAACAGTCATTCGTGAGATCAAAGAAGAGGTGAATCTGGATATCGCCATCGACGAACTGCTTTGTACAGCCGAAACGATTCGCCCTGAACAGCAGGAGCACTGGATATCCATGCTCTATTCCACCAGAGTTATCGGCGGGGAAGCACGCAATATGGAGGAAGGTGGTGCAGTTGGCGAGATCGGCTGGTTCCCGCTGCATGAGCTGCCTGCTCCGCTCGCCAGTTTTGCCATCCCGGCACTGGAAGCAGCGAAAAAGCGATATACAGGCAAGCCGTATAACCATGATGCGCAGTAAAGCTGCAAGAGATTTCGCCCCCGCCCTTCATTAAAGCAACACTTATAACCTTCATTAAGGCTACACTTATAACCGTCAGAATCTCATTGGAGCAGCAGTGCCCTTTGGAGCATGACGGTTTTTTTGCTGTATCATTGAATGAACTTGAATCTATATAAGTTATATATAAGTTGAACTGAAGAATTTACACAAGCCACTCCGATGACAGAATAACCTTCCAATCGCTGTTATCCCCAGATTTTTTTGATTCCCCCTTTCTAAACGGAAAATCCGGTGATAAAGGCGAACGCTTTCGCTTTTTCAGGTTTTTTCTGTCCTCTCCGTTAATGTGTAAAAAAATAGTTTAACTTATATCGTCAGTGAATGAATGAATTTCAAAAAAAAACGAGAACCGTTCGGTCGCTTTCCCTGTCTAATACGAAACAACATCCTGAAAGGAGGCCCCATGTGACCCCTGCCGAACTTACCCTCGCCGCACAAAAAGGGGATGCTGAGGCTTTTGCAGCCTTAATGGAAATGCATCAGAGCCGCCTGTACCGAATCGCCTATGCTTATCTGCATAATGAAGGAGATGCACTGGAAGCGATACAGGAATCCACCTACCGCGCATACCGTAATCTAAAAAAACTGAAAGAGCCCTCTTACTTCGGTACGTGGCTGATCCGTATTCTTCTCAATTATTGTGCTGACGAACGGAAACATAAGCATCGCTTCAGTCCCGTATCCGCAGTTCAGGAAACAGGCCGTTGGGACCGTCCCGAGGACCCCGATCTGGCCGCTGCTGTATCTGTACTGGAGCCGGAATACAAACAGATTATTATTTTAAGCTATTTTGAAGGTTTCTCACTCACCGAAGTCGCGGATATCCTCGACATTCCCGCTGGAACTGTCAAATCACGACTGCACCGTGCGCTGGGAAAGCTCCGCGATCAACTTGAACCGAAAGGAGAACTTTCCTCATGACCGATAAGCATAATGCATTTGAAAACCTGGAATCACGACTTCAGGCACGCAAGAATGAATATGATGCGATAAGTGTGCCAGAGGCAGCTGCAATCCAAGCGGTACAAGCTGGCATCCGTCAAGTCTCCCGTAAACGAAAAACCAGGCTGCGCTGGCTGACCAGTTCGATCTCGGCGGCTGCACTTGTGCTACTGTTTACCGGCTGTATCCGGGTATCTCCTGCTTTTGCCTCCTTTGTAGAGCAACTGCCTGGCATGGAAAGTGTCGTCAGCTTGATCCGTCAGGACAAAGGACTTATGATGGCTATCGATCAGTCCCTGTTGCAGAAGGTCGGGATCACCGATGAGCATGATGGGGGTTCTGTCACCGTGGAGGGTATTATTACGGACGAGTCACGCATGGTTATTTTTTACAAGATGAAAGGCATGAAAAATACGGAGAAATTTGATTATGACATTGATCTGCTCGATGGGAGCGGCAAACAGCTTCCGGTTAGTTTTGGGTATGCTACTCTCCATTCCGATTCGGATGCAGAAGATCAAGTGTATGAAAACTATATTGATGTCACCTTTCCCAACGAAACGTCCCCTCCGGATGTGTTAACCGTAGTATTCAAATCCAGAGACGCAGCTAAACCAGGTGTATGGAAAGTAACCTTGCCTGTAGATAAAAATCTGACCAAAGGAATGAAAAAGGTCATACCTGTTCATCAGTTGTTAGTCATCGATGGACAACGTATTCAGGTGAAGCAGGCTACGATGTATCCAACACGTGTAGTGCTTGATGTACAGCTTGATTCGAGCAACACCAAAAAAATCTTCGGTCTCAGCGATCTGCAACTGGTCGATGAACAAGGACGGGCTTGGAGAACGGACACTTCCATGGGTGAAGATACACGTTCCATCTATTTCGAGAGCATGTACTTCTCCAAACCCAAAAAGCTGACCTTGCAAGGTTCGGGCTTCTCAGGTCTGGATAAAAAGGAACTCGATTTCACCCTCAACCTGAAAACCCATGAGATTACTGGTGGTCCTCCTGGACTTCAAATGCTTGGCAGCAAGGTCGAAGGTAAAGATCTGACGATTGATTTCTCCGTGCCAGACAGCATGGAAAATAGCTTTGTGCTCTCCTTCAGTAAAGTGAAGGACAGCTCAGGTCATTCTTATCAGGTTCCAGGCTCTAGCTGGAGTCCCGGACACGGGAAAGACCAGAATCATACTACAGTTTCATCTACAATTGAAAATGGCGGAAAATTACATGGTGAGCTTCGGATGCAGATTTCTACCTACCCTTACCGAGTAAAAGCACCATTTTCACTTGAAATTCCTATTGATAATTGAAAGGTGGTCATACCATGAACCTACGTTCAGTCCGATATCCACAGCCGCTTTTGCAAGGCGATACGATTGGTGTAACCGCACCCTCCAGTGGTGTAAAAGAAGCCATGCATCACTACCTGGAAGACAGTATAGCTCAGGTGCAGCTCCTTGGCTTCAACGTCAAGGAAAGCTCTTCACTTCGCCACAATGCCAAATGTGTGAGTGCTCCCAAAGATACGCGTGCTGCTGAACTGAACGCCTTTATGCTAGATTCCAGCATAAAGGCTGTCATCCCGCCATGGGGCGGTGAATTTCTGCTGGATATTCTACCCTTGCTGGACTGGGATGCGCTAAAGCAATCACCGCCCAAATGGATTATTGGCTATTCGGATATCAGTACGTTCCTCTTTGCTTATACGCTGTTAACGGGATCGGCTTCAGCGCATGGTACCAATTTTATGGATATTCGGTCGGCCCAGCTGGATGCTGTGTCTGCCCGCTGGCTTGATGTGTTACAAACCAGCGCTGGGGAAGAGATTACACAGATATCCTCTACTCATTGTCAATCCGATTGGAACATGAAAGTGCCCGGCTTCAATCTGGACACACCATCGTGCTGGAAGCTGCTTGGAGCAGCAGAAAACTCAGCTTCCTCTGTTCGATTCGCTGGTCGGCTGCTTGGCGGCTGCTTGGACACAATCACTTGTCTTATCGGTACCCCGTTTGCACCTGTAGAAAACTACCTGCAGCAGCACTGTGCTAACGAAGGAAGCATCTGGTATCTGGAAAGCTGCGAGATGAATGCAAGTGATATTTATCGGCGGCTATGGCAGATGAGACAGGCAGGGTGGTTTACCGGGGCGAACGGTTTTCTCATTGGTCGGCCCGCCGGGTATTCCGACACAGCTGATTTTACATTTACGGATGCCCTTTCCAGTGCTCTTGGTGATCTGAACGTGCCTGTGCTGTATGATGTAGACCTAGGACATATCCCACCCCAGATCACCTTTGTTAATGGAGCGATGGGGCAAGTCAGTTACGAAAAGGGCAGCGGATCACTCAGGATGGTATTTGTGTAATCACCTTTTCTAGGCAGATGCATACCTTGTAGCAAGAAAGATTTTATTTCAAGGAAGGGTTGTGCATCATGTCTGAATCACCAACCACAACATCCGCCCGCGTTGTATATCAGGCCAATCAGCCAATGCTGCAATCGGTGCAAAGTGTACGGAATATGCTGCATCATACCGTTCGTCAGCATGTCGGCAAGAAAGTACAAGTTCAGAACATCGACGGTCAGGTCTGGGAAGGTGTCATCATTAATGCAGATCGCGGAATTCTGTATCTCCAGGTGACACCGATGCACGGTTATCCTGAACCGCGTGCTTTGTTTGGTCCAACCATTCTGCCGCTGGTGCTGTATGAATTGCTCGTGATTACACTGCTCATGTAATACAGAAAGCTTCGCCTTCATCCTTACGAGGAAGAGGACGAAGCTTTTTGGGGTTTACTTGAGGCCATTCTCCATTAATCCAGGCTGTACCCTTATTGCGCCGCACAGGCCCCTTCGGGCAGCTCGATGCACAATGTGGCCTGCGATTGCTTACGAGCGTGTGAAATGTGGTACAATGATGTCGATGCCTTATTTTATATGAAACGGAGCTTGATCCGGTTGAAATACATACATCATGAACCCGATTCTCCTGTTCACCCCGAACCGGAGATCAGTAACCAAAGTCAGCATGCTGCTGAACCAGAGGAGCACTCTCATGTGATTGCCATCTGTCTGCTTGCTGGCAAAATCATGCTGCAGAGCGGCGGCGAAACCTATCGTGTTGAAGATACGATGAAGCGTATGGCCGCAGCGCTTGGCCTGCCCCATTCACAAAGCTATGTTGTGCCTACAGGCATCTTTTTCTCGGTGGATGCCACCGAGCCAGCGAAGTTGATTCGCATATCCGAGCGTACGACCGATCTGGATAAAGTGTCTGAAGTCAACGCCGTCTCACGCCGGATCGGACAAGGCTTGCTTACGGTTCAGGAAGCACACGAGCTGCTGCTGGAGATTGAACGGAAACCTTCAGGTTACACGTATGCAGTTCAGCTGGCCGCTGCTGCCTTATCCAGTGCCTGCTTCACGATCATGTTCGGCGGAGGCTGGGGTGATTTTCTACCAGCGCTCATCTGCGGAGGCACAGGTTATGCTGCCGTTATTCTCTTTCACCGCTGGGTGCGTGTTAAATTTTTTGCAGAGCTAACGGCGTCCTTTGTCATCGGCATGCTTGCCTTTTTGCTCGTTTATATTGGAGCAGGCTTTGAACGGGACAAAATTATAATCGGTTCCGTGATGCCGCTCGTACCCGGACTGCTGATTACCAATGCGGTACGCGACTTGATGGCTGGACATCTGGTGTCAGGCTTGTCCAAGGGCGCTGAAGCTTTTCTGACGGCGTTTGCTATCGGCACGGGTATTGCCGTCGTGTTTTCACTTTTGATGTAAGACGGAGGTATGCAGGAAATGCTCCATTTTATCGAGCAAGCATTGACAAGTTTTGTTGCATCGGCAGCGTTTGGCATTATCTTCAATGCCCCCAGACGTATGCTGCTTCACGGCGGATTTGTTGGTATGATCGGCTGGATCATCTATATTGTGCTTGAATATGCAGCGGATGCTGTTCCCGCTACTCTGGCAGCAACAGTCGCCGTAGGTGTCATCAGCCAGCTGTTCTCTCGCATGTTTCGTGCCCCCGTCATCATTTTCAGCGTGGCAGGCATCATTCCTCTTGTGCCCGGCGGCCTTGCATATAACGCCATGCGCAGCTTTGTTCAGAACGATTACAGTGCCGCGATGGAGATGGCTGCCAAAGCACTGATGTTATCCGGTGCTATTGCCGTAGGATTGGTATTATCCGAGGTACTGAATCAGATGATTCGCAGCCTGTCTCGTTCAGGCCGCGTCAAATCCGCATCCAAATGAATAACAAACAACCCACTGTCTGCAAGCTTCGGCTTGCTTCAGTGGGTCTCTTTAATTTTCAGACCTGCATCATAATTTCAGTTACTGGATAAACGTATTCTTTACTCGCACCGATCTGAGAAAATACGGAATAAAGATGCAGCACGCAAGCAGGGATCGAACAATCACCTGAAAGGCCGGCTGTGCATCCAGCACATGCACTTCTCTTCCCATCTCCTGCTGCGCAATCAGAATCCAGGTAACTACACTGATGATCGCATTTACAATGTACTGTATGATCATCATACGGGGAAACAGTCGTTTCTTCCGATATAACAGAACAAGATTTATGATGACCAGTACAGACAGAAGGATGCTGCTGATGAAGCCAAACCACAAGATCGGTCGGATCACTTCGGTATATATTTGCGGATCAACCCCTCGACTGCCTTCCCACCTTGCAGGGTCCATAATTACTGTGACACTTGACAGGTCCGAGAGTAGAAATACCAGCGAAGCCCACAGACTAATCTGGATTAAAATCAACCAGCCACCCAGGCCGGAAATACCCGAACGTTTCGTACGTGCTCCACTTTTATACGAGTAAACATCCCGTTCTTCATTTGAACCAGCAATTGGACGGTTCATGTTAGCCTCCTTATAAACGATCTAGGAGCACCTATTATATCTCAACATCTGTATGAAACGCTATAAAAAGGACTTATTCACCAACCAGGTTGGCTGTACCACTTATTCCCTTCATTACTTCATCTATCTCATCATCTCTTCGCCCGTTTCATCACCGCCGCGAACAAGGCCGCTGCGCTCCCACTTCCTGACTTCAAATAATGCTGCGCATCCGTATAATCAAACCCCATCCATACAACACCAGTCCACTCTCGCGTATACCCGGCAAACCAAATATCCCGGTTCGCCCCTTTGGGCGCATTCGGGAAGGCCGCCTGTGTTGTACCCGTTTTGCCTGCTACTTGCTCCTGAGGCAGCTGGGCACGCTTTCCTGTCCCACGACTAACCACTTGCTGCAGCATATGGGTCATCTCCTGAGCCGTGCGTCTGGATATCACCTGTCTGTGTTCAGAGCGATGAGCATAGATCACCCGCCCGCGTGCATCTCTGATCTCACGTATAAAATGTGCCTTGTTCAGCCTGCCTTCATTGGCAAAAACAGCATAAGCCTGCGCCAGCTTCATTGGTGAAATTCCCTGATGCAATCCACCGAGGGCAATGGAAAGATTCATATCCTCGGCCTGTAATTCAATCCCCAGTCGCTGGGCAAACGCTTTGGCTTCGCTCAATCCGATTTGATTCAGCAGCCATACGGCCGGTGAATTAATAGACTGCTGCAGCGCTTCGGACAACGATACCGTTCCTCGATATCTGCCGCCCACATTGTCTGGTTGATAACTGCCATATCTTATCGACCGGTCAGGCAGCATGCTCTTTGGTATGAATCTCTTTGATTCCAATGCAGGACCATACACAATAACAGGTTTAAACACCGAGCCAGGCTGTCTCGCATCAATCAGCGCACGATTGATATCCCCCTTCGCGGGATTTCGGCCACCCATCATGGCCTTTACTTCACCATTATGCTGATCCAACAGCACCATACTGGCCTGTACCTGCTGATCTTCTCGATCATCCGGAAACCAGACGGTTTCGGCAAAGGTTTCTTCCATGGCCCGCTGCGCGCTTGGGTTTAATCCCGTTTGTACAACCCAGCCTGCGGAGCGAACCTCGGCTTCACTCTTGCCTGTAAGAAGAGCAGCCTCCTGGATTACTGCATCCACGGCTGATATGTACGCAGGTCCGTGCCCATCCGATGCTGGAGTTGATGACAGGTTCAGCAACGCTGAGCGTGGAGGTTTGTATTCGACAGATGCAGCCTCCTGCATCTGGCTTTTGGTAATGATCCCCTGTTTATGCATTAAAGAAAGCACTACACTCCGGCGCTCTTTGGACAGCTTTTCGTTATCAATCGGATTGTAGATGGAAGGGCCTTTAGGCATGCCCGCCAGCGTGGCGATCTGCCACAGTTCGAGCTGCTTCAGATCCTTCACACCAAAATAACGCAAAGCTGCTGCCTTGACTCCATACTGCTGCTGTCCCATATAAATCTGATTAAGATACATTTCCAGAATGTCATCTTTGGAAAATTTCTTTTCCAGCTCGATTGCGAGAGATAACTCGTTTATTTTGCGGATCATCGTTTTGTTTCCGTTCAGGTACAGATTTCTGGCCAACTGCTGTGTTATAGAGCTTCCACCCTGATTCCAGTTCATATGTATCATATTTTGTACCACTGCTCTGCCCACACCAATGACATCCAAACCAGAATGACGATAAAAGCGCCGGTCTTCCGTAGCTAAAAAAGCCTGAACCAGCATCTCTGGCATGTCCTGCAGACTTGCATACGCTGAATAGCCTCGACCTGATACCTTCAACCGTGTTATTTCCCGTCCATTTTCGTCCAGGATGATCGTTGAGGATACCCCCTGCACTACTTTTGATGAACTACGGACTACCATGTTACCGTATGTGTGAAGGTAAACATATAACATCACCAGCAGAACGGCTGCAATGACGCCAACATCATACGTTCGGTATACCCAGCGCTTGACTTTCGCACTTAACATTTTGCTTCCTCAGCTTGAGCTTGTGTGAAGTCTTGTTCCTGCTGCTTGTTGCGATTGCTCCAGTCGGGGATTTCAAGCGCATGCCGGAGCAGGTTTGTCTGTTCATACGCCATTTTTGCCCAATGCAGCACTTCGCGATCCTTCCCGCCCGGCCCGTTCATCAGCTCCTCCAATGCTGATTGAATGCCGTACAGTGTAAGCTCAACAGGCAAGGCCGTACGTTTACTTGCCACCTGAGGCTGGACATGAGTGACAGCTTCGGCTTCTTTGGGTCTCACACGGGAAACCTGAGGATGCCCGGCTTCCTTTGCCATCAGGGCGGCGATCCCATTGATCTGATCACTTAACTGGCGCAGTTCACCGCTGCTCAACACTCGGATTGGCTCAGGAATCCGTCCATTTGCAAGCTGCTGCGTTCCCCGGACAAGCTGTCCAACATCATCAGCGATTTTCTGTGAGCGAATCCAGAAAAACAACGCAAACAACCCTCCACCTGCCACCAAAAGTATCGGCTTCTTTCCAATGACATTAATGCACCAATGCACCAGTAGAGTAATCCACGCAACCTCATGGAATACGAAACGATACACCAAAATCATCAGCTGGTAACTAACAAAAAGAAGCACGGTGCTCAGAACCGCACTTGCTCCGCAGATATATATGTATTTCATTCGAACTGTGTTTACTCTTGTATCCATATTCGGTATCCTCCCTCATGCTCCAGCAAATGATAGAGGTAGCATACCGAATACTTCTTAAAAGGACTTTGTTAACTTCTTATCAAATTCTTAATTTTCATCCAAACGGATCCATAAAACCTATTCCGCTTCTCCAGCATGCGATGCTGGTGGAGTAATAGCCGGAAAACGGGTCACAAAATCGGTGCGACCATGTTCACTGGTTGCAGCAATGCTCCCTTGGTGCAGTTCGATCATTGATTTAGCGATGGCTAACCCCAGCCCTGTACCTCCAGTATCACGAGAACGTGATTTATCCACGCGGTAGAAACGTTCGAACAGATGTGGCAGGTCCTGCGCCGGAATCGGTTCTCCGTAATTGCTGATACGTACAACGGCCTCTCCGTCTTCAAGTGAAAGTCCAATTTCCATCAGCTTGCCCTGTGCCCCGTAACGAATGGCATTGCTGAACAGGTTCTCATAAGCTCGCACCAGTTCCCCTGGAGCTGCCTGAATCCATAAGGGCTGCTCGGCCCCAACCATTGTATAAGTCATACCTGCCTCCTCCAGCATGGGAGCAAACTCTTCGGCAAGCTGCATGAGGAAGGGGTTCAGATTCAGCGGTTTCAAGGATAAAGGCAGACTCCCTCCACTGACCCGCGTATACTCAAACAAATCATCAATGAGCTTGCGTAAGGTCAAAGATTTCTCATAGGCGATGCTGACGTAATATCGCATTTCCAATTCGTCCTGATATCGATCCTTCTCGATATATTCCAGAAAGCCAAGGATCGAAGTCAGCGGTGTTCTCAGATCATGTGATATGCCTGTAATCAGATCATTCTTGGCAGCTACTGCACTTCGTTCTTCCTGCAAGGATCGCTGCAGCTGTTCCGCCATCTGATTAATACTCGCGGCAACCACGCCGAATTCATCGGAAGTTTTCACCTCGATGCGATGTGAAAGTTCACCTTTGGCTACCTCCTGAATTCCAGCCGTGATCTCATCCAGCACAACCATGACTTTACGGGTAAACAGGAAGAAAAACAGCACAAAACTGATGATCCCAACAGCAATCATCAGCGGAACGGAGCCAATATGATTTACCAGCCATCGAACGGCTTGCCCCGGGATCGTATAATTCGGATAACGCTGAGTTTCCAGAATCGACTCGCCCAGCTTGGATGCTCCATACAGAATGACTGCCGTTAACACACCGCTCAGCAGAAATGCATAAATAAACTTCCATCGTACCGTGTTGATCAGTTTCGAATTCATTAAAGAAACTCCCTGTTTGTATCTTTCATACTGCTTGTATCTTTCAAACTGCATAATTAAATCAAATTACTGTGGTTTAATCATTTTGTATCCGACACCCCACACGGTCTGAATAAATTTGGGATGTTTGCTGTCTGGCTCAATCTTCTCACGGAGTTTACGAATATGGACCATAACAGTGTTGTTGGACTCCATAAACTCTTCCTTCCAGACCTGCCGATAAATCTGCTCCATGCTCAGTACAGAGCCCTGATGACGGGCCAGCAGTTCCAGCACAGCGAATTCACGGGGTGTCAGATGAACAGCTTTCTCATCTACCCATACTTCATGTGTATCCGTGTTGATCACCAGATCATCAATGACCCATTCGTACTCCCTGCTCTCTCTGCCATCATTAAATGTGTGATACCTGCGAAGCTGAGATTTGGCCCGCGCTACGAGTTCAAGCGGATTGAACGGCTTGGTTACGTAATCATCAGCCCCAATGCTCAGACCTGTGATTTTATCGATATCCGTACTCTTTGCAGACAGCATAATAATCGGCATCTTCTGCTGCTCCCGAATCTTCATACAGGCTTCAATCCCGTCCATATTCGGCATCATGACATCCAGAATGATCAGATCAATCACTTCGGTCTCAAGCAGCTTCAGCGCCTGTATTCCGTCATTTGCTTTCAAAATCCGGTACCCTTCATTGCTAAAATAAATTTCCATCAGTTTAATAATATCCTGCTCATCATCGACAAGCAGTATTGATGCTGGTTGTGCCACGGCATAGTTCCTTTCTGTCTCACAAGTGTTACAAGGCTTCATGCAACGTTCATTCCATCTTATCTGTTCACAGTATACCACCTTGGGATCAAGTTGCGAAAATCATCGTGATCTTCACGTACACGGTCAATTTTCATCATCATCTCATCCGTCTCTTCCGGCTTTACGTGCTGAATCCACACCACGGAAGATACCAGAGCCATGGCCATATACAGTGAATACATTCTCCAGAATTCTTCATTTGGTTCATTACCATCAAAATACCCCTGTACCTGTCCGATCGAATAGGGAACACTGGTCTCCGTCGCAAATAAACCCAGCTTCAGAAATTCATGTACAGGGTCTCCCTGGTCTGCACGATTAAAATCGATCACACCGGCCAATTCTCCCTGGTTTATGACGAGATTGGCGGGATGAAAATCATCGTGCTGAAAATAATCAGGACGTCCTTTCATGCAGTCCAGATGGTCCTCAATAAAGCTCAGAATGGCTTGATCCTGCTTCATAACAACAGAACACTCTCTGTATTTGTCCACGTAACGCCGATGTTTCCTGCTTTTGCGGCTGTACCAGGACTCGGCCTGCTTCTCTACAGGCAGCCTATGAATATTTTTCAGCTGCGCTCCTGCCTGCATGCCGATGGACCACTGCTGCTTCTCATTCAGGAGAGGCAGCGCCTCAGAGGCATCCTCGCCCTCCAGATAACTCAGGATCATATACCCGTTGTTCTCATCCAGCTCCCCGATGCCAAGGGGTGCAGAGCACAAAACTCCCATCTGTCTTAACCGTTCCAATAGGTGAACCTCTGTTTGCTTGGATTGCAGTTCACTGTGAGGAAAAACCCGAAGCAGCACCTTCCCCAGATGAGGAGTAACAACTTTAAACTTGTGATCCAGGGAATATCCTTTTGAGATACGTTCAACCTGTACCGCGTTCTGAAGCTCAGGTATGCCTTTCATAAACTCAATTAAATTGACACTTGAAAATGGATGATGGTCATGCTTGAATTCCGCCATTTGCAGCCCTCCATTGATCATTGTATGATGTATAAAATCACCACGATGGATTAGTGACGCTGTATATGCCTTGTTCGCAAACCCTATATTCTAATCAACACAGCTTATATGTATTTGGTTATGTATTCGTTCAAACAAACATGGCCGTCTGAGGCTCTCTGCCGGTGAGTGTCAACATAGTGTAGAGCTGTCCCCTGTGGTGATACATATGCCCCATCATCTCAAGCAGCCACTCCAAACGAGTGTAAGAAGCACCCCAATAGGATGTTGTGACCTGGAGCAATTCTTCTGTCGTAAACTGCATATACCGTTGATACAGACAGTTCCGATTCTCAATAAGCGCATGCTTGATCTGCTGAAGAGTACACACACGATTTTCATTATAAAAATCAGTCATTTCTTGCTCGGACGCACCTTCGGATATGTACAAGTCTGCCCGACAGACTAAAGCCAGGTGGGAAAGCAGCTCTCCTATCGTTCGTTTCCCTTCGATCGGTGCTATAGTTAAATCTTCCTCACTTAATTGATCACAGATTTCCATTAAAGATGTAACAGCCGTATCGATATGTTTAAATGCAGACTGAATCAACGTCACCACTTCCTTTTAATTACATTATACAGAACATATGATCTCATTTCAAGCCAATGAATCCATTTTATATATAAACTTCTCCCTTCCCCAGCTAACATTTTTGCATAAAAAAAGTCCCTGCTCCTTCATATAGACGGAAGCTTGGGACATTTTGTTACAAATTCTGAATATTTATTCACCTAATATATGGAATACAACAATGGGTTAGACTCAACATTTTACACGCGGCCAATCAGCTTGAATAAATCAAGCAGCATGTGCGGTCAAATTGACCAGCCTCCAGGTCCGCACCTCGAACGAAAAATTGAAGCTCACCGCAGTCCAGCCAATGAAAGCCGATGGCATCATGCGTATCTATTTTTAACAGCAGCAATGTATCCGACAGCTCTTCCCAGGTCCGTTCCTCATCACCACCGTAGTGCGCTGTCAGCTTGTTCATACATTCCCGCTCATCGCCATTGTAAGCCTCACCGAGCTCGATATAACTTAATGCCTGGTGCTCTGCATCGGGATGCTGCCCCTCCGGATAACCAAACATACCACCCCAGTTCAGCGGGCTTGGATGATTCCAATCCGATTCAAATTCCAGATAACGGTCAAACAAACTGCCCTCGGCAGCTTCAACAGCAGCCTCTTCCCCGAATTCAATCGCTGGAGCTGCTTGTCGTTCATTTAATGCCGATGCGTCTATATACGGATATGTAGGAACCTCAAGGTTAGGCAATACCGTAACGGCATGAGCTACCGTCGGTTTTCCCCCCAGCGCAGTGTCCCCTTCAGGCTCGCGTCTCACTAAATGATGTGTTGAAGGTTCATAGATCACCTGATGTTCAATCGGGTAGCCAGCTTGCACCTCGCCAATGAAAAAGTACAGCATGCCCCGCTCCGGCAGCGTTCCGCGTCCGTCATTCGGCGTGTATGGAGTCAGATCCACCATATTCAGCTGGGCCAGAAAAGTCATCGGCACCCCGTTCTCTGTCAGCGGCCAGTCCAGATCCTCCGGCAGATCAGGATGCCCGCCTACACGCGAATTCCCCGTTCTGCGATATTGATCCGTTGTGGATACATCCAGACGAATACCCCAGCGTCCAGCATCCAGCACCAGATCGGCAACAGCACCGAGACCGTATTCTTCTTCGAGGGTTTTACGAGCTTTTCTAGTCAGACGTTCACATTGTTCCGGCTTAATCATATAGATCCTCCCTTTTTGACATTACACCTATGCTGAGACTTATTCACGCTCACACCTGTATATTCTTCCGCCTTGTCTTTTTTCCCTGCTTTCTTGTGTAAAAAAGAGGCTGACTCCGTCAGCCCCTATCACTTCATATACTCATGTTATCGATTTGAATCAGGAAACTTCTCCTGATACGCAAGCATATGCTCCTCGCCATCCAGAAACTCATGCGACTGGTGGGCAGCCATCACCCCGTGATAACTGATATCGAGGCCAAGTTCCTCCTCTTCCTCTGTGGAACGGACAGGAACAAGCTTGCCAATCAGCTTGAGTCCAAACCAGGTCATCGCAAATCCCCACAGCACCAGCGCAGTCAGCCCCAGCACCTGAACGCCAAGCAGCTTCCAGCCGCCGCCCATGAACAGCCCGCCATCCGTAGCGAACAGCCCTACTGCGATTGTTCCCCACATTCCCGAGACGGCATGTACAGGAAAAGCGCCGACCGGATCATCAATCCGCATGCGATCCAGCCAGCTGGTGGCGGCCATCATCAGCAGACCGGAGACCGCACCGATGAATATCGCAGCCAGATCACCTACAAAAGCACATCCAGCCGTGATGCCAACCAATCCCGCAAGTGAACCATTAATGACAGATGGCGCATCCGAACGATTAAAGCGGAACAAGGTGTATAGTAACGTAGCCGCACCACCTGCTGCCGCAGACAGCATCGTTACGATAGCTATGTGACCGATTCTGACATCAGTTGCACTCAAAGTGCTGCCAGCGTTAAAGCCAAACCATCCGAACCACAGCAGGAAGGCACCGACTGATGCCAGCGGCAGATTGCTCGGCAGTGCGATCGCACTCACACCAAGCGGTGTGTATTTGCCTTTGCGCGGCCCGATAATAATCGCTGCGGCCAGCGCAGAGAAGCCGCCCAGAGCATGGATGACTGCCGATCCTGCAAAATCCTGCATGCCCAGCTGACTGAGCCAGCCACCGCCCCATGCCCAGTGTCCGCCAATCGGATAGATAATCGCTGTCATTAGAATAATATACAAAAGGTATGCCCTGAAATTGATCCTTTCGGCTACCGCCCCGGACACAATGGATATCACCGCAATCGTAAAAGCCGCCTGAAACAGCCAGAAAGTCTCCAGCGATACCGGCACATCCAGATGGGAAAGATCTCCGTTCAGGAAAAATCCTGTTACACCCACGAAACCACCTGCATCTGAACCATACATCAATCCAAACCCGATGGTGTAAAACAATAATGTACCGATTGTAATATCGGCAAACACCTTCATAATAATGTTCACACTGTTTTTATATCGGACAAACCCGGCCTCCAGCAGGGCAAATCCGCCCTCCATCAACAAGATCATCGCTGCACTGAGTACAACCCAGACGGTGTCGATCCCGGAGCTTAACGTCTCCAAAGTCATGCCTGTACATCCTCCGTTTCACTAAGCTGTCTGATTTCGCGAATCGTCTCGGGTGTAAGCTCGATCTCTTCCTGATGATGCTGTTCAGCGAGTTGAATGCGTTCCACAATCAGATCCAGCTCACGAATGCGTCTGCGAATCTGCTCCATCTTGCGAAAACGCTCCTTCACCTGCACCATATATTCCACCGCCTGGTGGTGAGAAGCCGGACGCCCTGCAAACCATTTGCGTACAGGCGACAAGGACTGGTACGCCACTTCCTCGGCTCGCCGCTTCTGTTCAAACTGTTCAATCTTCTGCTTGAGTGTGTCGATCTCATTTTCTTTTTTGACCTTCAACCGTTCGATAAGGTACAATAGATCGGACGATGATATTTGCAATACTGTATGGTGATACACCTCGTCGATTACTAACATATCATGTCAGGACTCCTTACATATCAAGTTACTTGTTACCGATTATAGTTTGCCGGGGAGTGCCCGTCAATCTTTTTTTCGTTTTACAGACGACGATGTATACGATTCAGCATACCCAATTCAAGGGTATGTTTTTTGTTTTCTCCAAAAATTCATCTAACAAGAGGAAATATAGGTGAAGTTCGCATTTACTCCTTCTATGTTCTATGCTGATTAAACAGGATCCCATATGTTCCGTTGCACATATACAAACCGTAATGTTTATTGTAATAAACCTACAGAGAGGATGTTAATGATGTTTGAACGTAATGACGAAATACGCAATCAAATCTGGGAGGCTATCTCTGGATTAGATGAAGATCAATTGAATCAGAAGCCTTCACCCGAACAGTGGAGCATTATACAAGTGCTGCGGCACTTGAATCTTATGGAAAATGTAATCACCAAGCAAGCTCGTCTTGCATTGGAAAAAGAACAAAATGTGTCCATTGAGAAAAAACCTTATGAAATGTCTCTGGACCGCAGCCGATCCGTTGAAGCCCCTCCTCATGTGCAGCCACCAACTGACCCTGAGGCACTTGCGGATATTCGCAACGATCTGGCTGCGTCCCATCAAGCACTGGAACAGTTTGCACGTGAGCATGATGTTGCCCTGCTACGCAGCAAGTCGTTCCCTCACCCGGCTTTCGGCGAGATGGACCTTGCGCAGTGGATTGATTTCACAAGCTATCATGAGGAGCGCCATCTAGGGCAGATTCTGGAGATCAAGCAGCAGCTTGGCTTCTGATATCATAAAACGAACAAAACCTCCGCAAGCCACGTCATCGTGGATACGGAGGTTTTCCTATGTTTACATTGAAGCCGCACGCAAGCGGCTCCAGTCAGATTTTTTTACCCAGAATGACCAAATCCCGATTCACACCGTCCAGCACAGCCACCTCGGGATAGAACCCCCACTGTTCAAAGCCATGTTTGCGTAATAACCCCAGACTCGGCTCATTGTGCCCAAACACAAAACCAAGAATCGTCGTTACCCCCAGTGCAGGACATGCGTCAAACACCGTCTTCAGCAAACGTCCTCCTGCGCCGATTCCGCGGCAATGCTGATCCACATACACACTTACTTCTACCGTGCCATTGTAAGCAGGTCGCCCATAAAATGAACTCAGACTGGCCCATGCCACCACCTGCCCATCCAGCTTCATTACCCACAATGGACGACGATCCGCCGTATGCTCATTGAACCATGGCAGGCGCTGCTCTACCGTCACCGGCTCCAGATCTGCCGTTACCATGCGGCTTTCGATCGTTGAATTATAAATGGCTACAATACCGGGCAAGTCTTCAAGACGCGCGTATTCGATCTTTACCTTTTCCAGTTCCATTCCGATTCCTCCATCAACTTATACAAGTCAAACTAAAGACTTTACACAATCCACTCCGGTGATAAAGGCTATTATAATGGAAAACGGAAGCTGGCGTACAGCATGTAAAATACCCCGACATCCCAACATCCAATGAATCTGTAAAATGGTAACCCTTGTTCAGATCACTCCGGCAGTCCCTGAACGGTATTCCCCCGCGTCAACTCCTGGCTCTGATCCGCCCAGCGAATATTGAGCGAACGCGAAGTGAACAGGTCTGGACCATCAGATACCTGAAAGTGCAAATGAGCTTCACTAGAGTTGCCCGAATTACCCAAATCACCGATGTGATCACCCTGCTTGACTTTATCCCCTTTTTTCACGGCTACGCTGCCTTTTTTGATATGTCCAGTAATGCTATATTCCTGATTGCCATGGTCAATCACGACATAGTTCCCCGCCGGTTCTTCCGGATTCATCACGCCAGGTACATTATCCTCGATATCATTTTTGATCTCCACTACCGTACCATCCGCAGCAGCATAGAGCGGCTGACCAAAAGCATAATAGCTGGCATTATCCTTGGCGTCTCCCTGATAACTCGCCCCGTCTTTCGTCTGAACAATATCGAGTGCATAGCGCTGTGTTTCATGCTCGTAATGATAATTTTCCAGAACACTATGACCTCCCCAGAAGACATACATCTCTCCTTTCATCGGGAACTGAAATTCGGTTTTGGTTAACTTGTTATCTGTATCCGGATGAGATTCCAGTAGAGTAATGCTTAATCCGGCAATCTGATGATCTTCTGTAAAATAGGCGAGTATCCCCTTGGTTCCTGTATCGTCTGTCCACGCATGTTCCGTCAAACCATTCATCTCAGCATCTACCACCTGCTTCCACGACTTCACTCCTTTCAAAAAGCTGTCAGCAGACGCCTTGAAATCCTCTAAGGATACAGCTTGCTTCATGTCAGGAGTAAACTGATTATAAATTGCATCTTTGGAACCATTCGTCAATGTATCCAAGAGATTATCTGGTGTTACCTGTTGAGCTGTTGAACCATCATTTTGTTCTTTGCTTGTAGTGTCACCGTTATCCTTTTGATCCTGATCCTTTACCTGTTCTGTAGCTTGCTTCTCAGCCTGCACTGCTTCATCAGAGGTAATTTTGTTACTTGTACAAGCAGAGAGTACAGCAAACGCTGTCGCCGTCAGGAGCAGCAGTTTCCATTTCTTATTCATCATTCAACACCCTTTCTATTTATCTTTTCTTTCTTCTGTCAAATCTACATCATGAGTCTTATGCTTCGTCTAACCCTCACTTACATCTAGTTAAATTTATCGCCAGACTTTAAACGTCATAATTAAGGTTCTGTTAAGACAACAACTCTTCCAAGCTGTCCCAAGAATGATATGATATGAACAATATACTGAAAAGGAAATACAAGGGGGCAGTTTAACACCATGGATCACGTCTCGCTGCTGCTTGTTGACGATGAACAAGCGATTCTGCATATGCTCAAAACCGTGCTGCTCAAAGAACAGTTTTTCGATATCGACACGGTGACTACAGGCGAAGCTGCACTCGAGGCCTGCAGCAATAAAACGTATCATTGCATCGTGCTTGATATCATGCTTCCAGGCAGAAGCGGCCTGGACATTTGTCCTTTTCTACGGCAAATTACGGATGCACCTATTCTGTTTCTGACCGCCAAAATAACAGACTATGACAAGCTTACAGGCTTCGCCGTTGGCGGTGATGATTATGTTGTCAAACCATTTAATCCGCTTGAGGTGGTCGCACGCATCAAGTCGCTGCTGAATCGTTATCTGCCTTCCAAAGCTTCAAGCGTCCAACAAAACAACCAGGAATACGTAAAAACGTCATCCTCGAATACACCACAAGGGGTATATAATTACGGTCGTTTTCAGGTGCATGAGCTGGCCGGAGAGCTTCGTGTCGAAGGAAAGGCCGTCACCTGTCCGGCACTCGTGTTCCAACTACTGCTCTTTTTTTGCAAGCATCCTAACCGAATCTTCACCAAATCAGAACTGTATGAACGCGTATGGGGCTCCGAAGCCATCAGCGATGATAACACCGTTATGGTGCACATCCACCGTATTCGGGAACGTATCGAAGCAGACCCGTCCAATCCGGTATTTCTCGTCAATGTGCGCGGTCTGGGATACAAGCTGGTTCAAGCTGGAAGTGCAGTGCAGACATGAGTATTCGCCGCAAATTAATGACCCGGTTTATCGGCATGCTTACGGGTACTGTGCTCCTGATTATTTTGTTAGGCTCACTTGTCACCTTCTGGGTTGTACAGAAAACCAATGAAGTAAATTTGGTGGATGATTTTGTAAACTACGGCTTGGATCAGCTTATTAATACCGCGGAGATCCTGCCGGATAACACCATACGCTACGATTCCAATCTGTTGAAGCAGGTGGATAAAAATAAGGGATGGCTGCAGGTTCTGGATGAAAAAGGGGCTGTAATTGACGATTACCACGTCCCGCCTGATGTCCCGAGCTCCTACAAACCTGGTGAATTAATCGCCTATTGGGTAGCGGAAAAAGCGTTCCCGTACCAACTCTCCATGCTCATCAGAGAGAAGGACGGGAAGAATTTCACATTGTTATATGGCGAAAAGAATGTTGCCAAATCGTTAATGGATCAGGTCCGTGCAAAGCTCTTGTATGACCACGGAAAACTCACTGTAAAGCCAGTTGAGCAGCAGGCTTTTCGAAAATCAAATGCCTATCTTCAAGTTCTGGATACCTACGGGAAGGAGATAACCTCCTATAATAAGCCGGCTGTGGGTGTGCCTAGCGAGTACAGCATTCAGGATCTCGTTCTTAAAGTCCGTTATCCCAATCGTTCTGGCATCTCTGTATCAACGTGGTATGACGAACAACATGAAACGACCTGGCTGCTCAGTGTACCGGTTGATCCATCCGTCACCGAGAAGAGCAACCCCTACGCTTTTATTGTGGAGCCGGCATTGATTGTCTTGATTTTGTCCATCATTGTGCTGCTGGTTTTGCTGGCATTATGGTACGCCAATCGCTTCGGTTCCCCGATGCTGCATATGCTGCAGTGGCTGCAGCTTCTGGAGAAAGGACATTACGATGAGCCAACAGGGGTCTCGGGAATTCCTCGAAGTCAGCGTCGCAATGGAAAATGGAAGCGTAAATATCAAGTGTATGGCGAGGTGCTTCATTCCATGCAGGCCTTATCCCATACTCTCAAGCAGAATGAAGAACAACGGAAACAGACAGATTCTCTTCGAGAGGAATGGATCGCTGGCATCACGCATGACCTCAAGACACCTCTTTCTTCCATCCAGGGCTACGCTCATATGCTGGAAACGGACAAATACAGCTGGACGACAGAGGAAGTCCGGGAGTTCGCAGGTATCATGATAGACAAATCGATGTACATGGACAGGCTTGTGAATGACCTGGCGATGACCTATCGGCTGCGGAGCGGAGGATACCAGCCTGAAGTCATACAAAGTGACGTAAATGCGCTGCTTCGTGACCTTGTGTACCGAGCCGAGCGTAATCCCGCCTATGGGGAGAAGCGTATTCTTTTTCAACCTGCTGACGAGCCTGTATACGGGCTGGTGAACATACCTTCTTTTGAACGAATCGTAGATAACCTGACCGCTAATGCACTGCTCCACAACCCGCCAGAAGCTACTCTTGTTGTTCGTGTGCTTAAAGGTGAACGAGACGGTGAATTCACGATTGAATTTGCTGACAATGGTCAAGGCATGAGCCCCGAGATGGTATGGAAGCTGTTTGAACGATATTATCGGGGTACGGATACAGGCACTTCTGACATTGGGTCCGGGCTGGGCATGGCGGTCACCAAGGGTCTGATCGAAGCGATGAAAGGACGCATTGAGGTCCGCTCTGTACCAGGGAAAGGAACCACTATTCGGCTGATCTGGGATTCATAATTGCCTGATTCAATCTAGCACTTGACCTTTCCATTTTCAGTCTATATAATCGACACTCAAGTAACACCTGTTCCAAATGGTAATATGAATGTTGTACATTTCTGGATCACCGTATCTGAATTTTTCCTAAAGAATTCGATTCGCATGGTCCATTCATATTTGGCAATGACCAGAGACAAGATTTCGTTTGCGTGCTGCCCAGAGAGAGAAGGGATTGGTGAGACCTTCTTCAGCGAACGGACCGAAGTTACCCCTCTGCAGCCGTGGTCTCGAACCTCCGTTTAACTGCTAACCGCGCCTTCGCGGGAAACCTCAGTCCAAGCGGTCAGTAGAGTTCACCGCCTGATCCCCGTTAACGGATTCCAATGAGGGTTATGATGTTTCTAATCCCGGCGGCTGGCCGAGGATGGCTGCACCATAACCAAATTAGGGTGGAACCACGAGCCAAGCGCACTCGTCCCTTTTCCGGGACGGGTGTTTTTTGCGCTTCCATCACACATATTGGAGAGTGGTTCACATGAGTCAAGAGAACAAACAAAAATTTGAAAACAACACTGTATCCCCGGGCAATCCGCAGTCTGAAGTACCAGCAGCGTTAATCAAAGTACGGCTGCAAGGCGGAGATATCCGCTCTTATAATCAGGGCATTACTGTAGGTGAGGTTGCCTCTTCGATCAGCACAAGTCTTGGCAAGCAGGCCATCGGCGGTATTGTGAATGGTCGACATGTTGATCTGAGCGAAAAGCTGGAGCAGAGCTGCGAATTGATCATCGTGACTTTGGACAGCGAGCAAGGTATATACAGGTATCGTCACAGCACAGCTCATGTGCTGGCGCAGGCACTGAAGCGATTGTATGGGGCAGACCAGGTGAAGCTGGGCATCGGTCCTGTCATCGAGGATGGATTTTATTACGATGTGGATCTGGAGCAGTCCTTATCCATCAGCGACCTCGAAGCAATTGAGCGGGAAATGAACAGGATCATTCAGGAAAATCTTCCGATTCACCGCAAGGTGGTTAGCCGGGCGCAAGCTTTGGAGTTATTCGAAGCCGTTCAGGATCCTTACAAGCTGGAGCTCATCAGGGATTTGCCGGAGGATGCTGAACTGTCAATCTATGAGCAGGGTGAGTTTTTCGACTTGTGCCGCGGCCCTCATCTACCTTCCACTGGCCGCATCAAGGCATTTAAGCTGCTGAATGTGGCAGGTGCATACTGGCGCGGCAATTCGGACAACAAAATGATGCAGCGAATCTACGGCACTGCTTTTCCGAATAAAGCCCAGCTGGAGCAGCATCTTCATCTGCTCGAAGAAGCGAAAAAACGGGATCACCGCAAGCTTGGCAAAGAGCTGGAGCTGTTTATGTTCTCGGAAGAAGCACCCGGCATGCCCTTCTATCTGCCCAAAGGCATGACTGTCCGTACAGAGCTGGAACAGTTCTCACGAGAGCTGCAGCTGCAGGAAGGATATCAGGAGGTCCGCACTCCGCTCATGATGAACAACCGTCTGTGGGAGCAGTCCGGTCACTGGGAGCACTACAAGGACAACATGTATTTTGCGGACGTGGACGACGCCACTTTTGCATTGAAACCGATGAACTGCCCGGGACATATGCTGATTTTCAAAAACACACTGCATTCCTATCGCGAATTACCCATTCGCATGATGGAATTTGGTCAGGTTCACCGTCATGAATATTCAGGTGCCCTGAATGGCATGATGCGTGTGCGGACTTTTTGTCAGGACGATGCCCATCTCTATGTGATGCCCGAACAGATTGAAGAAGAGATCAACCGGGCCATCTCCCTGATAGGACGGATGTATGACATTTTCGGATTTGACTATAAAATAGAGCTGTCTACACGCCCGGAGGATTCCATGGGCTCGGAAGAATTGTGGGATCAGGCGGAGCAGGCGCTGCGGAGCGTGCTGGACGCCCGTGGTGTGGAATACCGCATTAACGAGGGCGACGGTGCGTTCTACGGTCCCAAGATTGACTTCCACATTCTCGATGCGCTCAAGCGTAGCTGGCAATGCGGAACAATCCAGCTTGATTTTCAAATGCCCGAAAAATTCGATCTGACATACATCGGTGAAGACAGCCTCCGGCATCGTCCGGTCGTGATCCACCGGGCTATTTACGGCTCCATCGACCGTTTTATCGGCATTCTTACAGAGCATTATGCAGGCGCATTCCCGCTCTGGCTTGCTCCTGTGCAAGTGAAGCTGATCCCCGTATCGGATCATTATGCAGACTATGCACTTCAGGTGCAAAGCCAGCTGCGGGCGTCCGGAATACGTGTGGAGACAGATTTGCGCAGTGAAAAGCTCGGATACAAAATTCGCGAGGCCCAGCTGCAGAAGGTACCGTATTCACTGGTGCTCGGGGAACAAGAGAAACATGCCTCGTCTGTCTCTGTCCGCGCTTACGGTCAGGGGGATCAAGGCATGAAGCGTGTTGATGCTTTAATTGAGGAGATTCTGCAGACTGTGAAGCACAAGGCTTAAACAAAGAGACTTCTTGCAGACTGTTAGCGCAGCGTGACGTGAGTCATGTGGGATGACCGGTATGCTTGTAGTGACCAGGCATGACTTGAGATGATACGGCGGGGCTTGTGGTGATTAGGGATAACTTGAGTATAGTGCTGCGGGACTTGTGGTGAGCTGGCGGGACTTGAAGATGACGTGCATAATCTGCTTTCAAATGACAAGGGGCATACTATCACGCATCCCAGGTCAGATTACAGCCTTTCTTCGGGTTTCAATCCGACCTGCTCTTCACTCCACGTCCATAACCGTTCAGCAGCCGTTTCATCCAGGGCGTGGTTCTTCAGGCGCTCTTCCTTCTGCCGGTAGAAGTAACGTCCGGTCACTCCGACGACATCCGGACTTGTCGCCAGATAGATCGCTGTGCGAGCCCCTTCCTCCGGCGTCAGGAAAAAGGGAAGCTTGCTTGCAAAAGCCATAACGCGAGTGCCGAATCCGGTGTTGCGGTCTACCCCGATGCTGGTGCCTACCGCGCCCGGATGCAGGCAATTGGCTGTAACGGAGGTTCCCGCAAGCCTGCGGGCAAGCGAACGGGTAAAATATACGTTAGCGAGCTTGGACTGGGCGTAACCTTTGATCGGGTTATATCCTTTGTGGAAATGCGGATCATCAAAATGAATTTTTCCGGCTTTATACGCACCAGACGAGACATTTACAATGCGCCCCTGCTTCGCTGCCTTCAGCGGTTCAATCAGAAGCAACGTGAGCAGAAAATGTCCCAGATGGTTAATACCGATGCTCTGCTCGAATCCATCCGATGTCTCCTTGCGTTTTATCATCACTACACCTGCATTGTTCACCAGCACATCGAGCTGATTATGCCGCTCGCTGAAGCTGCGGGCAAACTGGCGTATGCTGTCCAGCGAACCGAGATCACAGAGCATCAGCTCAATCCGGGTAGAGCCAGACTGGCGCAAAGCCTGCTGAAGCGCCTCCTGTCCTCTCTTTTCGCTACGGCAGGCCATAATGACATGATATCCCTGCCTTGCAAGCTCGATGGTAGTTACCAAACCCATGCCTGAGTTGGCTCCCGTAACAATTGCAGTCTGAATAGACATATGGTCCTTCCCTTCTGAACCGGAGGTTCTGTGAATTGTTTTTGCCCCGAAAGCGTGTGCGGAATTTTGTTCCAAAATATGAGATAATAAAGCGATCCTTTAATATATAAGTTGAACTAAAGATTTTACACCATCCACTCCGATGACAGAATAACCTGGAGAGTAGCGGTTATCCCCAGATTTTTCAATTCCCTTTACAAAGGGGAAAATCCGGTGATAAAGGCGAAGCGTATGCTTCCGATGCAGCTTTCTTGCAGAAAGCTTTTAGCTCCGCTTTTTCAGGTTTTTTCTGTCCTCTCCGTTTACGTGTAAATATAGTTCAACTTATATAACTCATTATCGTTATCTCTTTAACAACCAGCATCATAGTAAACCCTTGATGGATGTACCGGAGCTATGACGATCTATAGCAACCACTATCATAGAATCCATTTAAAAGCTTTCATCATAGCGGTTTCTTGATGAACCAGAGTTATCGCGATCCCTTAATGAGCATAATTAAGGTCATCTTTTTTTACACCTATCATCAGATCGTTATCCATTCACATCTCGGTATTCATGGGAGGACAAGTCGTATGCTGACCCAAGAGGAATTCAAACACGTGAAGAAACTCGCCAAGCTTGAGATCCATCTGCTCGAACAGGAATATCACGATATTCTGAACCATGTCGATTCCGCTATATATGAACACGTCGAATGGCTGGATGAAGAACAAGCGAGCGAGCTTGTCCGTAAACGAAAAAACAGAAGATACGCTTCGCTCACCGTGGAATTATGCTCGATTATGGAGCAGATGCTGCTGCAGCTCTACAAACGTACGTATCAGAAAAGGTTTAATTCGACCCAGCTCATGAAAACTCCTGCATACCGGGCACGCACTAACATGGAAATACTTGAGGCCGAGCTTGGCAAACAGCATATCGTTCTGAAGGTGGGCAAAGAGCAATGCAGCACCGCACTTCATCAGGCATTCCAGACCAGGAACCGGCTGATTCACGAAAACTTTTCGTTTGTAACTGTCGTCAAGGAAGGGAGCAATGAGGAAGAGACGTTTGAATGGATTCTGCATGCGGTGAAAAAATACAGGAAACATCTCAAGTATGAAGGCTTGGCATAAATGAATGAGAGAAGGCTTGATTTAATAAAGTGAGGAAGCTTGGTGTAATAAAGTGTAAAGGATGAATGAAGCCTTCATGTCGTTATCTTGAAAATACTACATTTATTAAAGGAGGTGTTCCGGATTCATATCCGGAAAAATATATGAACCAACCGATCCCATCCATCACCGTGTTACAGCTGCATATTCCAACACCAACAGGCAAGAACCCGATCCATCCCGTCCTGCTTCGTGACGAAGACGGCTATACCCTTGTTGACACAGGCATGATTGGTCAATTTGCCGAGCTGGAGGCTACACTCGAAAACCTGAATGTATCTCTCTCCGATATCAAACGTGTGATCCTGACTCATCAGGATATGGACCATATCGGTAATCTGGGCGCCCTGCTGGATGCCATTCCAGGTCTGGAGGTCTGGGCTCATGCGGATGAAATCCCGTATATTACCGGTGCACAGCCTCTGATCAAATTCACGCCGGAGCGCCGGGCGATGCTGCCCGCCCCTGTCCTGGCGCTTGCCGATCAACTGCTAATGCAGCTGCCTGAGATTAACATCAGCAGAACGTTAGCCGATGGAGATATCCTGCCGCTGCAAGGCGGGACACAAGTCATTCACACACCTGGGCATACACCAGGTCATCTGTGTTTGTATTTTGGCGAGCAGCAATTCCTGCTTGCTGCCGATGAGCTGCGTGTCGTTGACGACGAACTGGTCGGCCCCGCACCACCAGCAACACCCGACATGCCCGAAGCGCTGCGCGGTCTGAAAAAGCTCACAGGCTTGAAGCTGAATAAAGTCCTCTGCTACCATGGGGGAGAATATACGCAGAACCCTGAGAAACGCATTGCCGAGCTTGCGGAGAATCCCGAAGAAGCTTGAGCATGGCGCGGTTAAGGGTTAGTGATTACACGCTTAATGACCATTAGAGCGTGATCCTGCTATATCGTTATGCTCACCACTCCAGCAATGATGATGGCTGACTAAATCGTAATGATGTTAGATCGTGATCATCACTTACCAGAGCTCGATGAACGCTCGATTTCTCACTGTTAGGTTCTAACCCACCTGAAAGAAGCTGTCCCACGTCAGACATTGGCGAAGGGCAGCTGCTTTTGTTTTCATTTTGCACGATGAGAGAGTATCTGACGCTTGGGCCCTTCGCTGTTGTCCATTCGTACTTGTACTTTTTCTTCTCGCCTTTCGGCCTCCGATCTCTGCCCTTCACTCTTTACTCGCCGGCCTCCACTTTTCGACCTTCACTCTTCGTCCTTCGCTCTCCGACCTTTCTACTCTCGCTCTTCACCTCTTACTCTCCGACCTCCGACCTCCGCAGAATTCTAACGATTCCCAGAAGCCTTATTTGGCCTGATTCGCCACTTTTTATTTTTTAACGATTCCTGTGGAGCTAGAATAAAAAGTGGACACCCGTTAACGGACAGAAGGATAATAAGACTAACGGAGGTGTGTCCAATGGGAGAACAACGGCAACGGTATAATGAAGAATTTAAGAAACAAACGGTAAAATTCATCCAAGAACAGACCAAGACACTCGGAGACTTAGCCGA
>NZ_JACHKG010000037.1:0-48467 GCF_014203995.1 Paenibacillus sp. JGP012
CCGCCGAATGGCGACTGGTGATGCAACATGAACATTTTTTAAGTTCGGTGTTTCAGCAAAATAAATTTACATAAATTAGATATTCAACACGCGTGGAAACGAATAATAGAAATTTAATGTTTTATGAGAACAATACTCCAGTATTTGAGCCATACAATAAAAGTAAGCGACATATTAATAAAATAATTAATAACCTGATATCGGATATTGAAAATGTTGTGAGATATAAGTTGGAGAAATACTTCAATAACTATCATGCTCTTTTGGTAGCAGTGCTTGGTGAAACTAAATCAGGTACAAATTGGAATGTTTTCCTTGAATATGGGACTAGAGATACGGTTGCAATCTATTTGCAAAATATGGGGTTTTCTCGTCATGTTTCTTCAATTCTGCTTAAAAATTATAAAGATGCATTTGATATTAAGGATGGCAAATTGATCTCAATAGATAGAAAGAAGCTAACCAACCAATTAGTAAGTGGATCTCCAGAATACGACGAAGTGATGATGTTACTCTAACCGCAAGTATATATAAAGGTGGGGTATTTTTGAGAGAAGAAAAAGATGAATTGATAAATTTCGTGAAAGAATGTAAAAATGCATATTTAAGTAAAATGAATAATTCAACTTTTAAAATGAGTACGCTTGTATTTTTTCTTACTGGTTCTTTAATTTGGTTTATTAATACCATTCCCACCTCTAAACCAACATTTGACCAATATTATGTGTTACTAATCTCATGTACAGTTTTTTTAAATATTGTTGTACTAGGATTTGATTTGATAAATCGGATTTTTAGAAGGAATTTGGTTGAAAAGAATATTTATGGTGAGCTTAATAAACTTGAACGACAATATATGAAACCAATTTATATTACAACCTTCATTTTTAATATTTTATGGATCTTACTACTTATATCTAGTAGCGTAATTATGTTCTTTTTTAGTCATAAACTTTGGTTTTTGGCGCTACCCAATATACTAGTAATCAAATTAGCTTTTATGACCTTAATAAATTGTCTAATTCCACTTTTTAATAACTATACTAATTACAAGATACCTGTTCCAAATGAAGCAGAGGAGAGTAATAAGAAATACTCTTTTGCTATTGTGTATTATAATTTACTTCCAACATCAGTGTTGATCTATTATTTATTGTGTTTTATGTTAAGTGACTTTTTCTTTGAATATAAAAAGACCGTTTTATTTTCTTTGTATCTAACAGGTGGAATTGTATCTATATTACTAATAGCAAGAGAATGGTCAAATAAAATAATCTATTCATGGTTAGAGGACCTTTACATTGCAATCTATATGAAGAATCTTTCCTACTCACAAATTAAAAAAATTCTTAAAGAAAATTTTAGTACTGGAAGAAATATTGAAACAATGGTTTATACTGAGGACGATTGATTTCGGATAGGAATGTATACAGTTAATTAGATTTATACATCTCGAATCTCAATAATCTCCCTAATATCATCAATATCCAATGCTTCTGCAATCCGCTCAATATGAGCAAAGTTGATATTCTCACGTTTCCCAGACTGCAACTCACTTAGTGCGGCATGGCGGATATCGGCCAAACGTGCTAGTTCTCGCAGTGAGATGTTATGTTTCTCTGTGAGTTTGTGAATATTGATCACTACCTTCTTCGCCATCATAAATCACTCCTAAAATTTCCATATGGTCTTGACGTTACGCATGAGCGTACCATATACTTTTTGTATATCTGGTACTCTTATGCGTACCAATTTTAGGAGTGGTGACATGACAAGTGCCCACGACGAAGATCTGGCTTCGCAGTACGCACAACTCGTAAAGCAAGAAGATGACTACGTCGATCAACTGGTCACGTGTAACAAACTTATCCTGGATGCCATGGACATTATCGCAAAGCGGGCAGGGGCGCTGCACATGGATACAGTAAAACAAGCCGCGTATCACCTTCACGCGATGGAACAGGATTTGAACCGCAAGTTATTTGAAGTCAGGCTGGAGAAAAGCATCTTGGCCCATCACATGAGCCAGTCTACATAACTGTATGAATGAACGAAAAGGACAGTACAGGATCATTCTAGAAATGATCTTGACTGTCCTTTTAATCTTTATAACCGCTCCCAAATCATTCCCCCATATAAGCATCTCAATGGACGTAGGCATGGAGAATTCCATCGCAAACCTGAGTATTAACTAATCATGTTTCTTTATTGTATTCATTTTATTTTCTAAGTCAGAAATTCTTTTTGAGAGCCTCGACACCTTACGAAATACATAGTAGATTCCGAATAAGACTACGATAAGACATATAGTTAAAATGATAAATTCCGGCCAATAGAACCAACTCATATAAATCCACCTCCTTGACACTTAAGCTAAATTTTATCATTTCGTAACAATTATGTGAAATATAATGAAACGTACAAGCTATTTCTTCTTTCTTTGTTAGCTCAATCTTGTTCCTAATAAGCATTGACTTTCCACACCAATCCCCCTAAACTTCAATTATTAAAACACTTTTAAAAACTCCCCTCCAATATTTTCTCGAATACGTGATCACCCATATACATACAAACGAAAGGAGGCACACAACAAACGATGTTACCCACATCCCACAACACCCAACAGGTCAAACGCATTAACGTTGAAATTGTAAAAAATACACTTCGGTCGATGGGTATAGGCACGAAGGCTTCCATTGCAAACCTGACCAAACTCAGTGTGGCGACATGCGGAACAATTCTAAATGAATTACTCCAAACGGGGGAGATCATTGATCTCGGCCCGGATGAGTCGAGCGGGGGCAGACCGGCGAGTCGATATCAGTTTAATGCGGACTACGCGAGTGTGCTGTGTCTGATTATTCGTACGGAAGGCGGCATTCACTCGATCACACATACATATGCCAACCTGAACGGAGAGATGGCAGACGAACAGACTCTTCTTTTGGATGAAATTAATGTCACGGTGGTGGAGGAACTCATTGCTGAACTGATCGAGCAGCATCACAATGTGCAGGCCATCGGAATCGGGATACCGGGGGTGGCCCACAATGGTGTGATCGGTATCTGTGACGTACCTGAGTTGGCTAATCAGCCGCTGGGGTTAAGACTTAAAGAGCAATATGAAGACATCGAGGTGGTCATTGGCAACGATATGAATCTGACGGTGTACGGATTGTACAACGAACAGCAATTTGAGGAAGAGAAAAATTTTGCGGTGGTAACGTTCCCTGAAAATCATTTTCCGGGGGCAGGTTTTATTATCGATGGTCGGCCACTCACCGGGAATACGCAATTTGGGGGCGAGGTATCCTTTTTGCCGTTTGGCGTGTCACGGGAAGAGCAGCTGCGCATGCTGCAAACGACAGACGGATTGCAGGAACTCGTCGTACAGACGCTGGTCTCCATCATTGCAATTATTAACCCGGCAGCCATTGTGGTGACGGGCGACACGATGGACCCCGCGATGCGGGATGGCCTGATCCAAGGCTGCCGAGATCACCACATTCCACAAGAGCATATGCCTGAACTCACGATTCGCCGCAACACCCGGCGCGAATATGTTACCGGGCTGATAGCCGTAACACTTGAAAGCCTGACCTACCGTATACAGGTAGTTGAGAAGCAGTGGTAAAGGATCGGAACGTTGATCAGAAGGATGATCTCTCTTCAGATCAATGAATTGTAATAACTCTTTTATATAAAATGAATGATTTCATTAAACAAGTAACGGAGAGGGCAGAAAAAACCTGGAGAAGCAAGAGCGGTCGCCTTTATCACCGGATTTTCCCTTTAGAAAAGGGATTTCAAAAAAAATCTGGGGATAACAGCGATTGGAAGGTTCTTCTGTCATCGGAGTGGTCAGGTTAATGACCCTTGTTTCAACTTATATGGACACAATGGAGGAACTTATTTTGAATCAGCAAGCAAGTACACAAGACAACAAACGAAAATTTAACAAGCTGTACGCCATGCAGCTGGCAACGATCTTTCTTGGATTTATCGTATTTGGCATCTCGGAAAATATTAAAGGCCCGGCCATTCCACGCATTCAATTTGACTTCAATCTGGATGAGAAACAGCTCGGGACCTTGTTGTCCCTGAACGCTCTGGGATATCTGATCGCCTGCTCGTTTACGGCTATACTGGTTCGCAAATGGGGCATCAAGGCGGTCAGCATTATTTCATTTGCCTCGATGATTCTGTCGGGCGTGTTCATCTATGTATCGCATACGTATCCGCTCTTTGCGTCATCGTACTTCTTCATGTACATCGGCAACGGGATGCTGGAGATTGCGCTGGCGATTCTCGGGGCACGGATTTTTGTGAAAAATACAGGCACGATGATGAACCTGTCCCATTTCTTCTATGGGCTGAGTTCAACGGTGGCGCCATTGCTGGCGACAGGGGTCATGTCTCTTACGGTGTTTGGGTATCAGTTGGACTGGCGCGGTATGTATCTGGTCATGTTGTCGCTCTGCCTGTTGCCGATCATTGCGGCACTGCGCAGTACGTTCCCCGGGGATGATCTTGCACATGAAGATCGAACCTCACTCAAGACGTTAACACGTGATCCGGCCCTGTGGCTGATGGTGCTTATTCTTTCTTTTGGCGTAGTATCCGAACTGGCGGTTGGGGGTTGGCTCGTTAACTTCCTGGAGAAAGCATACACATGGGACACGGTTAAAGCTTCTGGTCTATTGTCAGCATTCTTCCTTACGTTCTCGCTGGGACGTTTGCTGCTTGGTCCACTGACGGATCGAATCGGGTTCGTACTGTCACTGATCTTGTTCTCTGGTTTCTCAGCGGTATGTACGTTTGTGGCGCTTGCAGGTGGGGAAAGTCTGGCGATCTTCTTTGCAATATCGGGCGCAGGTATTGCGATGATCTACCCAACGGTGATGGCCTTTATCGCGCGCAGATATCCAAACGGCAGTGACACGGCGATTACGTTTACGGTGACGCTCATGGGGGTTGGCAGTGTGATCGGGAACTATGTGATTGGCTGGGTGATTGAAGGCGTTAAAAACATGTACGGTGCCACCACGCAGCTCGGCTTGCTACGCGGACTTCAAGCGGGGTACGGCTTCATTGGGTTATGTGCGGTGATTTGTGCGGCATCTGGCATGGTGTTATATGTGTATTTGAAAAGAAAGCAAGAACTGATTTAGAATTCTTTAAATATTTATTCTTGCTGGTGATTCAAATTTTTGGGTTATGTCAGATGAATCACCAGTGCATTTGTTCTAAATAAAGTTTCTTTGTAATTTATAAAAATAATCCGTAAGTTGCGTATATTGCGATTCCGAGACAAGCTATTCCACCAACGCGAACAGAAAGTTTGTATAGAGACGATGGCTCGGATGTATCCGAGGATTTCCATTTCTCCGTTATCATCCACAAAATAGATGGTGCGATCAGCATCATTAAACCAAGTAAACCAAAAATAACGGCAATAGTTATAATCATTTGCAAACTCCTCTCGTCGTTTCGGATTAAAACAAAGGAAAAAGATATGACACTTTTTATTTTAACACACAAAAAAAGGAAGAGGGAATGCCCTCTTCCCTGAAGTCATTATTGTATTTGAGCGGGAAAGCTTGGGTTTACAACGTAGTATGTTAATTTCGCGGATTTATCATGATTATAGAAGGTGTATGAAGAAACAAAAGACCGTGTTTGTGAGCTTACACCAGTGAAGTAGTCTACAGCTTTTGATCCACTTGCATAACTGTCTGCATAAGTTGTATTAGTTTTGTCAGTTGTTTTTGAATAAGGAGTACCGTTGTTATAACCAGCAAGCGTGTGACTGGATGCAACAGTGAACATGTTACTGATCCATCCTAACGTTTGATATGAATCACTTTGACCTGATTTTTTAACATAAGTAAAACATACAGTAGACAAGCTTCTGTGAGTGACAACATAGCTATTATTTGTAACATTGTCATTACTACTAAACAGAAGTTCATATGGTAGCCACTGAACGATAGGGATAGCACCAACTGCTTTCTGAGCATACATAGAAGCAATATTAGTTAGGTTCTTTACTAGAATTTGTTTATTTGTGTACAGTGTGCTTCCATTTGCTCCTACAGCGAGGTTGGAGTTACCATTAAGACCTTGCGCATAAAGATCTTGAAGATTATAAGTCGTTCCATTTCGGGTAATTGAATAATTGATTTCATACCACTTGATAGCACTTGTAGTAGGCGGAACAGACACTTGGGGTGAAACCGAATCTGGATCGTTGAAGCGTTGGTTAACTTCTTCATTGGTTAGGATATTCACTCCCAGGCTTCTAAGTTCCTTTTCAAGCTTTAGCTCCATTGGATCTAGAGAACCAATTAAGTTTAAACTATCTTGCACAGTTCCAGTTTGTTGGGCGTCGGTCTCCTGTAAAAGTTTAGTGGCGCGGTGTTCATTTAACTGTTGCATTATTTCCATTATTCTTTGTTTTGTTTCATTTACTTGTGCGTTATTTTGATCATCGGTAATAGAGGTATCCTCTGTAGCAAAAGAGATAGAGGAAAAGGAAACTGTAAGAATTATACTTAGTAGAATGCTTGTAATTCTTTTTCTCATAATAATTTTAATCCTCCCATTGGTATGAATTAGATGAATACGTAAAGTCGGGCATAGCGTGGGGATGCAGAGATTCTCTTAATATGAGTCTAAAATATATGTAGTCAAACTTTCCTAATGGCACACTCCTTCCTGGAAATTTGCTGCATTCAAGTATAACAGAGCAAACTTACATGTTAATTACAATTATTAATTAGAATCAAGTTTCATCAATAATTTGTTTTATAACTAGAAATCACTCTGATATTTGGCTGAATGCAGATTCCATTAATGATATTATTTTACATGTTACAAGAAGAATATTGCATATTATTTAAAATGAGTCAATAATTCAAATGTAAGCGTTCTAAATTTAGGGTAAGAATTATAGATGTTATGTAAAGGTGGATATCCTGGCTTAAATGCCCATCATAAACGAACAAAGTCCAGACAATTCTACATCGTCTGGACTTACATCTGTCACTTCCCTTACTTCAACAAGCCATTCACTTGCCTAAGCCGGTCTTTTTTTCCAACGTTTCAACAGCATGTACATGCCAAATCCAATCATGAAGATCACGCCTGCCGGGATGACGTATGGTTTAACGACCTCACCGACTTCCTCCCATTGTGCGCCCAGTTTGTATCCAAGATAGACGTATATAGACGTAATGGGCAGCATCGCTAAGAAGGTAAAGATACTGAATTTGAACACGTTCATCTTTGCCATCCCGCAAGGGATGGAGATGACGGTGCGAATGCCGGGCACGAAACGTCCGTAGAAAGCGACCCCGCTGCCGTATTTTTCAAAAAATGTATCGGATGCTTCGACATGGTGGGGGCGGATCAGAAAATATTTGCCGTACTTCTCGACCATGGGTCTGCCGCCGTAACGCCCGAGTGCATACAGCGTCAATGGGCCGAGCGTACCTCCAACCGTACCAGCCAGAATCGCCAGCCACAGCTTCATATCCCCGAGATACACCCAATATCCCGCCATGGGCAGCACCAGTTCAGCAGGTACGAATTCAAATGATAATGCAATAACAAGCCCGCCATACGACAGATCTTTAAAGAAAAGTATAAATTGTGTGATCCACTCCGTCATGCTTTCCCTCCACAAATCTATCTATTTTTGATATAAATAAACACATCTCTCTCCAGAGTAACAAGGGCGAACAGCGCTTGTCAAAACTCGCAGGAACAGCTGATTTTTCCTATCAGACACTTGATATGTTAGCCTATACATAAGCTTTGCATAGTCCCAACATAGATACGGACGAACATGGTCTAAGGTTTCTTTTCTATATGTAATCGTTCTTGAGCCAATATGAATCTGCAGAAATAGAACACTCTGAAAATGCTTCCAAATATAGTATGATAAGACTATCGCTAGATAAGTTGAACAATTTATTTACACTCTAACGGAGAAGACAGAAAAAACCTGGAGAAGCAGAGCGGTCGCCTTTATCACCGGATTTTCCCTTTAGAAAAGGGAACTCAAAAAAATCTGGGGATAACAGCGATTGGAAGGTTATTCTGTCTTCGGAGTGGGTTGTGTAAAATTTCAGCTCAACATAGATAGATTTGGCCTGGATTCGTTCTGCAGCGATCAGACGAAGGCCAGTTAGTGTTCACGAAGACCATCCTATACATATAGAGAAGGAGAGCAGAACATGAGCGTACAAACGATCATCGATCAGATTCATATTGTTGAATACGACCATTCTTACGCCGCCAGCCTGGCTGATATGTGGAACCGAAGCAATGAGAGCTGGGGAGGCGGTACAAGGCAGAGGACAGAGGAAGCCATACGTCAGGAGATGGAGAACTCCTCCAATCTGCATGAATTTCTGGCGATTCATCATGAAGAGGTCGTCGGTTTTTGCAGCTTTGCTCATTATCGTTTTGACGAGAATGCACTATATGTACCGCTGCTTAACGTACGCCCCGACTACCACGGGTACAAGATTGGCCGCAATCTGATCCTGAAGGCTGTGGAGAAAACGGTGGAGGCCGGGTGGCCGCGCCTGGATCTGTTCACTTGGGGAGGCAACACGAAGGCGGTGCCGATGTACAAGAAATGCGGATTCTTTTGGGAGAAAAAGGACGATAGCGTACACCTGATGAACTTTATCCCGACTGTATTGCAGATGGAGGCGCTTGCTCCTTATTTTGAAACTGTAGATTGGTATGCCGACAGCACACGTGAACTGGTGATCGAGCCGGACGGACGCGAGGAGCGCGGGTTTGATTTCTTTGATTATACGTGGGAAAAAGGAGACATCGCCCTTCGGGCATCTTTTGAAAAAACAGGCCGCGGCCTGGCCGCTCTCGAAACGCCGGATTACCGCATTCACACCGAGGTTGACGAGCATCATCTGGTGTTTGGTTCGAGTTATGCCGTGCGTTATCATATCCAAAATAAATCTGCCCTTGATCTCAACATCGAGATCAAGGGACAGGATGACAAAAATATCCGTTTTGCCCTGCATGCTGTGCAAACGGTGCAGCCAGGCGAAACGATCACGGTGGAGGGCGAGTTCCAGCTCGATCCGGTGACAGAGGAACAGAACAAAAACAAGACACATCCCGCCATTAGCAGCATCTGGCTTATTAACGGTAAACAGGCTCAGTTCCGGCTTGGCATTAATCCCAAGTTTCCGGCGCAAATCACCCCTGTTCTACCCGTGAAGGAACTGTATCCGGGTATCCCGGCAGAGCTGGTGCTGAACGTTGAAAACAATGTGGATGCCGAAACGCAGTTTACCTTGGAGCTGCCCGCAGGAGATTTTCTGGATTGGACGGAGCCTAAGCTGCGTTTCGTGGTGCCTGCCAAGGGGAAATGTGCTGTACCCGTTCCGTTTACACTGCATACCTACGGCATTTATGCACAGGATGTGGAGATCACCGCTGTGCCAGCGGGAGGATCGGAGATTTCTTTTACAAGAAAACTGTCTGTGCTAATGAAGGGAATGGAGGGCAGGTACGGCGGGGAGGCGAATGGTCAGTGGATCGCGGTGAACGGCGCATACTCCCTCCATATGAACAAACATGATAACGTGATGTGGATTGAATATCCGGGGTCACATCATTCCTTCTGGTGGACGTATCCGAAGCTGGGAAAACCGTACTCGGAGGAGCTGTCCAGAAAAGAAGCGAACCAAGTACAGATTGTGGCCGAGGGGAATCATCAGGTTCTTGAAGCCGTCTATGAATTGGAAAGCTTCCCGGGATTGCTGCTGAAAGCCATTGGTAAGCTGTCCGCTAATGGCATTGCCACCTTTTCCTGTGAGGTTGTGAATACTCGTGATACGGCATGGGAAGAGGAGCTTTTCCTCATGAATAACTTTGGCTTCTTCGGTAATCGGCTTATTCTGCCTTATCAGGGGCGTTTTGTGGATATGGGCGATGATTATGCAGGTGATCCAAACCACTGGGATAGTACACAGATTACAGAGAATTGGCTATTCTGCAAGGAAGAGTATGGGGCGTGCGGCATCTATTGGGACCCTTCACTTAAGCTGTTGAAGCCGGAGTATACGCTAGGATTGCAGCATGAGCTTGGACGTCTGGAGGCAGGTGCTTCGGCTGCTACGAAGGAGACGGTCTTTGCGCTGAACACGTTTGCGAAATGGTCGGATTTCCGTGCATTTGCCCGTAAACAGCCAAGTACGGTGATCCCTGTGCTGCACAGTCATCTGGATATGACGTTGAATGATGGTAATCCCTTTGCACCGGATGTGCTTCAGGCGGAATTAATCGAACGAAAGCAGGTTTCGCTTGCTGGCACATGGGATTTGTACGTGCAGCAGGGCGACGAGCCGGAGATAAAGGCTCATACAATGGAGTTGGACACGGAAGCACAGTTGAGCTCGGCTAAGCTAGAGTTTTCACCCAAGGACAACAGAACGGCAACAGGTTGGGTTGATCAGCACCGTTCTGACTCTCCTGAACGTGCCCACCCGCAAGAGCACATTAGCAGCTGGAAAGTGCGCGGTGTTTATAGGGGAGAAGACCGGATTCAGGAGCGAAGCGCTCTGTGGTTCCCGCAAACAAGGTCCGAGGTGCAGCAAACGGTTGAAAATGGTTCAGCTGCGTCCGGAACATTGTATACCGTCAACAATGGCGTGATATCCATCACGGCTGATCCAGCCTTCTGTGGTGTTGTGCACTCGCTGAAGGTGCAGGGAGAGGAATGGCTGGACAGCTCATATCCAGAGCCTGCTCCTCGTTCCTGGTGGAACCCGTGGTATGGGGGAATGACTGTCGATATTCGCGGCATGAACGGATTCAGTCGTCAATTGGAGGAAACGAACATTTCGTGGTCGGAGCAGAAGGATCAATTCGGCAATGTGTGGAAAGGCATGCAGATCACGACTCGCATCGACAAGCATGAAGCGAATCGTGGAATGACGGTACACCAGCATTATCTGATGCTGCCTGGCGTGCCTGTGCTCTGCACCTTGCTTTCTGTGACCAATCAGAGCGGGCTGACACGGGCGAATTATGCTCTTACTGAAGCACAGTTTTTCAAGCCATCCGAGATGTATACAGAAGGCTGGATCGAGAAGCCGGGCCAGGATCGCTTTCCGCTGGGCACGGTGGATATTGGCCTGCCGTTACACCATATATTCCGAACGGGATCGGTATCACGTACGAATATGCTGCATGCAGTGAATCGTCACCCCAATCCGAGTGCCTGGGCGTTTGCCAACAATGTAGTAACAGGGCATAACGTCACGCATGAGCTTACGATTAAAGACGGAGAGACAGTCTGGACAGAGCCGACCTATCTTGTCATGGGGCCAATCAAGCTCTGTACGGCAGATGTGCACGATCTGTTGAAGCTGCATTTTGTAACAACCACAAGCGAAGAGGAGACTAACGATGCCCATCATTGATATTCACATTCATTTATCTGACATCGACAGCTTTCACCGTACTGCCATTGACCTGTCCAAGGTAGATTACAGTGCGGCTGGTCTCAAGGCGGAATTTGACTGCAATGACGTTATTCTTGGCATTGGCATGGGCGTGAGCGAGCAGACGAAGGGGGCCTTCCCCGATTCCAGCTCGCCTAACCCGATGGGGCTGGACCTGGAAGAGCATGTTCCATCCTACCTGATGGAATGTGTAGGCATCAATCCCAACCGGCTGGATGGCAAACAGGCTCAGGAAGAGCTGGACCGGATTGAAGCCAGACTTCAATCGCCCGAGGTTGCCGGAATCAAGCTGTATGCTGGTTACTATCATCACTATGTATATGACAAAATCTATACCCCGGTCTATGAGCTGGCGGCAAAATACAACCTGCCTGTGGTCATCCATACGGGAGACACCTACTCGATGAACGGCCTGCTCAAATATTCGCACCCCCTGACGGTGGACGAGCTTGCCTTGCAGCAGCGCGGCGTCAATTTTATGGTCTGTCACCTGGGTGATCCCTGGGTAATGGATGCAGCCGAGGTCGTGGCGAAAAATCCGAACGTGTACGCTGATCTGTCCGGCCTTGTGGTAGGGGATCGGCCTCACTTCGAACGCTTTATGAACGAGCCGCTGTTTATGGATCATTTCCGCCGGGCTTTGGTTTATTCGGATCATTACGAGAAGATGCTGTTTGGCACCGATTGGCCGCTGGCACCGATCGACCTGTATGCTGAATTCGTCCGCAGACTTGTGCCGGAGCAGCATCATGAGAAGGTGTTTTACGAGAATGCCTTTGGCTTGTTTCCTCGTATTAGCCAGCGAATTGCAGAGTTGAAATAGTTATTTTGTATAGGTGTGTACAGTCCCAAGTTTCAAAAAAATCCCAAAATGATATCCAAATTCGAATCTGGATATCATTTTGGGAAAATGTAAATGGATGAGCATGATTAGGTTAGTCAGCTATGGCTTATGGAAGACCTACTTCTGATTATGCCCTGTTTGGTGAAATCAGCGAGTAATGTTTCTAGTGCTTCTTTTTCCAATTGGTATAGAAAGTGTAGTTTATCAATCAATTTATTAATATTAATCTCTTTTTGAGTTATTAGGTGTTTCAAGAATTGATTAAGCATAATGGTTGTTTCTTTTTCGACCTGAAGATAGTTATCTTTAAAAACATCAGGGAAACGATAATGTCCTTCTTGTTCAATATAATTAATTTTTAGATTCATAAATTTCTTATGTTCTTTAAGCGTATACAGAAACCGTGTTTCAATATTCAGTTTTTTGGAAAGCTTCAATTCTAGAAAAGCTGTTAGTTTTTTATAGATATCCAGACCGAATGTTCGATCAGAGTAAAGCTTTGGCGTGTAAAAACTTTGAAAATTCTCCATTTCATTAAATGATGTATAATAGTTCTCCATACATTCTGCAAAATACGAAAGGGAAAATTCGTAAATTTTTCCATTGTGGTATTCTGGATTGATTTTCAGCAAATGAGTGAAGTTAAGATAATCATCATAGATATCGCATTCCTCAAACGCTTTCTTAAATTCATCGTATGGAATAGTGGTTTGAGAATATTTACCATTATAGAGAAAACCTGACATTTGAAACTCTTGAGTTGAGTCATCATATCCATATAGCATTACTGCGTGAGCGAACCTAGCGTTTTGATATGAACTCGTATTCGGAATGAAGTACTCATCAACGTGTGTCAAAATGTAATAATTTGAGTTGATTTGATCTTTAATGAACGAGATTAGATTGGGAATGGACCTCAGTATAAGGTCACGATGTAATCTTTGTGAGTCTTTAAACCACGGATTAAAGTGATGCTCAGGTGTCTGAACAAAAAAATCAAGGAATATTTCATTATTTTTTAGCTCTGATAAAAACATATTTGTATAATTTGAATAAATCCATGGCTGACAAGCCTTATTGTCTGAAATAATTGATAAATAGAAAGCATGTTGAGGATAATTTGAAATTAGAGGCTTACAAAGAGGTAGCGTTTTCATTAGTTTGTCTCCTTAAGCTATTATACTAAATTTAGGTGGAAATAATGAGCTTTTTATTTGTGTTACGTGTTAATTTAACATAAATGGAAGAGTTTTGATATACCTTGTGGGTGATTTTAGCATTTTCTGAAATTTCATGTAAAATGAATTGTAATGTGAGGTGAAGGTGCCTACTAGCAATGAATAAAACAGTCCTATGCTCAAATTTGTATAGAATAAAAGTCTTCATACCCATATATTTCAACAAGGGAAAGAAGAGATTATACATTTTAAACACAAAGGATAGTATGTAAAAAAACAGATCATTATAGTTAAAGTTATAGAAGGGAAGATCACAGTTGCCAATTAAAAAAGTACTACCCATAAAGTATCCATGTATTACTTCTCTTCCAGCGTTTGCTAACACAAATGCTATTCTTAGCAATTACGAAGAGATATATTACCCGTGGTTGATTCACAATCATATCCAACTAGTAGCATGGGAAAGTCCAGAAGTGTACATACAATTTTACACGCCTGTTTTTCGGGAATATTATAGATTGTTTACGATGCACCATTACGAGAAAAGGGTTTTGGCTAAGTGGTGCGATGATATAACACAATTTATAATTGATGCAATAGATGAGGGGAATTATTTGTATTTGAGTATTGATCGATACTATATATCATCCTATCGACAATATGGTAAGTGGCATGAACCACATGATATGCTCATATATGGATATAATCAACAAAAAAGCGTTTTTTATATAGCTGATTTTTTTAAATCGACATACTCCTTCTCAGAAACTGATTTTGAAAGCGTGAACAAAGCTTTTTTGAGTCCTTATTCCGAGGGAGAGTGGTTTAAAGGTGTACAAATTTTGAAGCTTAATGATTATAAAAAAGAATTTAGACTTGATCTGAACTATCTAATCAAACAATTAAAAGAGTATTTATATGAGACAAAGTCCTCTGTTGACTATAAGTTGATTGAAGAACCGGGTAGTGATACAGATAGTTGGGGAATCGGAGTTTATCCGTTTCTTATTAAACATATTATAGAGAATAAAGAGTACGTTTTCAGTCTTATTAGATCCTTACATCTGCTGTACGATCATAAAGAAATGATGCTAAGAAGTCTGGAATATCTAAATAGTCTAAATCATATTACGCAATATAATTTACATTATGAAACATACACAGATATAAAAAAACAATGTCTAATTCTAAGAAATATAGCCTTAAAATATATGTACTCAGAGAGTAAAAAGAATACTGAACATATTGTTGATTTAATAAGTCAGATTGAAACTAAGGAAAAGAAGGCTGTTCAGGAGTTGATTATGGATCTTGAAGATAATAATTCACAAATATAATCCAAGAAAAAGTGAAAAATAACAATAAATTCATTTTTGTTCAAGATTCTATATTGTAGGCGTCCAAGGGCTTTTGAAACTCTAAAGAAAGCAAATCTGTAGGAGTGTACTGGAATCTCTGATTGTTGCAACAATCGACCTGCACGTCTTTTGTCTTTTTAAAGGCATTCACTAAACTTTGCAACATCTAAACAATTGTCAATTCTCTTGCTCATGTGATAGCTTCGAATTTTATTATTTAATGAGTTTTTCAGAGCAAAGGTTGATCCGCCATAGTGGAGGTGCCAGAATGCAGTGTATATTGGTGGGATAGGAGACACGCCGAAAGTCCACTTTTGCTAATTATCTGAAATGGCTTTGACTTCCACGAATCCACATAAACGAAATATTTTTTATTAAAATGCTTCATCCACTGTCGTGAAATTTCATATAAACCGATATTAAAATTTCGAATATTATATTGGTTTATATGAAATGGGTTGGATGGTGGAAGTATTTATGTTTTTTGCAAAAGTAGGGCAGCGTCTGGCGAATATGTCTTTTCGGATTAAATTACCCTTAATGATCAGTCTTCTTGTGTGTATCATACTGACCGTAACGGCGGTGCTGTGTTATAAGGTGGCGGAAGGCATTACCCAGGATAAAAGCAAGGATGAGATTCATGCCAATTCGGATCGAATCAGTGAAGGACTGTTTACCTCGCTTAGTCTGAAGCAGCAGTCTGCGTCTCTAATATATTACGGGAACAAAGAAGTGGAAGGTGTACTTGTTTCAACAGCGAATACATCCTTTTTCGGCCCAATCCGAAGACATTAACCGGATCGTAATGCAGACCATCGGACATGTGGAGCAAAATAATCAGAGTGTTCAGGCTATCGAAGCGATTCGGACCAGCATAAAAGCAGTGTCGTACAAACGAAGGAAACCTTACAATTTGTTACTCGTAGTATGCAGCAGATGATGAACCAGGTACAGGCTATTGCGGCCAAGATCGAGTCCATTAAACGGGACAAAGATGATGTGCTCGGTACTGCACAGAGCTTGTCGGCTTCAGGCGAGGAAGTATCCGCATCCATTGAAGAAGTCACCGCTACGATGGAGGAGCAATCTGCAATGACGGAGCATCTGGCCGAACTGGTGCATACCATTGATGCTCTGACCAAACAGCTGGCTGAAGAAGCAGCAAGATAACGTTTAGGAACAAAGAAGGTTGTAAAGAAAGGGAAAAAATTCTCGATCTTGAGAGAGAGAAATGGTTCAAAATATTCGAAAAAGGCCAGCTACCCCAGATTTATTTTGCTGGGCTTCCGGCCTTTTATTTTTTATTATTAACAACCGTTTATAGCAAGGCTAGGCTTAGTTTTTAGGGGGGGGGAAACAGTATAACAATTTAATTTTCCTGATTAACCTTCTAACTCAATTAGTACTTCTTTCATAGATGTGTTTTCTTTTTCACGAAGATCCTTTAATAAAGGGATTATTTTTAATGGTAATGAATCAACTTTTTCAAATTGATTTTTCAATATAAGATTCCTAATAGTTTGAGAGCTTTGCCTTATTTCCTTAAAGTCTTGATAATGTTTATCGGAAATATAACTGTTATCTATCATAAATTTAATTTTATCAACCATTAATGATTTGTGAATATCAATAACATGGAACCATCTGAAGTCTAGTTTCTCTACCTTTTATAATGAATTTATACTACTTATTATTGAATTATATATGTCTAATCCATACTTATTATTAACGGATTTACCATACGTTGAATGCATTATTGAATGATAAAATTCAAATGAGAAACGGGAATTAAGATAATCATTAAGTTCAACTTTTACAAGCTCTTTATTAAATGCTTCTTCCACATCATCGCAATATTGAAAGAGTGTAATTCCATTATTGTGGTCCCATTCACTTGGCAGGTTTAGATAAGCCTGTTCTATCTCATCATAAGGTACCTCAGTTGTTTGATATCGAGTAAAATTATCTTTTGCTACCATAAAGTCAGCCATAAAAAAAACTCTCTTCGAATCATCATAACCAAATATCATAGGGTCATGGGGAATATGTTCTTTTTTATAGTTGTGGTAACAGGAAACATAAAATTGATCAACAAATAAATAGATATAATAATTTAAATTTATACATTCTTTAAAGAATTTAACAGTATCACTGTGCCAATGTTTTATTGATTTTCTATTTATTTTCTGATCAGAGATAAACGGGCAAGAAATATATTTAAATAGAATAACTTTATCATCTCTGGTCATTCCTTGTGTCAGCTCTAGAGTTAAAAAATTGGAATTCAACCAGGGAAGGTAATCCTGCTTTCCTGCAGAAAGAATTGAAAAAATATGTCCATTGTATGACCATGGTGCTATAATTGGTTTTCCAATAGGGAGCACGGTAGTTGACATTTTGAATTCTCCTTTAAATTCTATTTAAATATGTATTAATTTTAACTGGAGGATCATAAGGTTACTGAATAAAGTTTATAAGAAATGACCTAATATTATATTTATAAGTGAACTGTGTAAGTAAATCGAGATATGAAATGTAATATTTTACATTATTGTATTTCTATACATGGATGTATGTCAACTGTTTCGAATAAAAGTTGGGAAGAGACTCAAGAGATCAACCTCTCATCCAGTATAATGCGTGAAGAGTTTTTCATTTTCTATACCATAAGAGGAATTAACCATGCTTAGGTATCAAGTCTTATTGTTTGATAAGCTCCGTTATGAGCACGAAGTTTTTGATAAAGCCTTCTTTTTGCAGAAAAACAGTTTCGATCCCGCTTGTTCTCATATCGTAATGATAAATGCCGCGCTCTGTATTGCCGTTCCCCTTTTCCCCGAGAAAATAAAATCAGTGCAATATGAATCTATATTTAATAACGTTACCTAATGAGAGAAAGTTTTTGTTATAGATCATGTTAGAGGGAATGTATAGATGATTTGTAAGAAATATGTTATCCTTTTCTCATTCCATATTTTTCTTGTCGGAATATAATGGTTTGGATGTTAAGGGGGAAATACATGCTTCTATCTGAACGTTTGCCATTAGCTGCGAGTTTATATCCTGAGGCAACTGCGTTATTGCACCGAGGTCATGGAGTAAGTTATGGAGAGCTCAATAGTCTTGTTGAGAAGATGAGTGATGCATTCTATGCACAGGGACTTCGTACAGGCGACCGGTTTGCTCTGTTGGGTGACCCGAATCCCGAACTGGTGGTTGCATTATTTGCAGCTGTTGCCATTGGAGCGATACCACTTGTTCCTTCTCCATTGCTGACTGTTTCTGAACTGGCAGTAATACTGCAAGATGCAGAACCGACTATCATTATTCATGATGAGCATCATATTGAAAAAGCTGCAGCTCTGATGGAACTTCTTGGTTCTGGTCCAAAATGGTTTGCCACATGTGAGGAACCCGTGATTTCCGGATCGGAAATGTCGCTGCCCAAGCTTATGGAACAACAATTCGACTGTCGACGTAATGAAAACTCCAAACGTGATGCAGCCGATACAGCTGTATTGATCTACACAGGGGGTACAACGGGCAGGCCCAAAGGAGTTATGCATTCGCATCGTGGAATGGCGGCCTGGAACCAACTTACACCATCCTCGGGTTTTGGGTATGATATCGGACGGCGGGTGCTTGTGCTCAATTTGTCCCATCTGGTTGGTCAATTTCAGATATGGGCAACGATGGCGGCTGGGGGATGTCTCGTGTTTATGGACGAATATCCAGGGGATGTGCAGCGTATTATTCATGCGGTAGAACAGAACCAGATTACACATCTTAGCACGGTAGGGCAGTTGCTTCGTGATCTTACTCATGAGGTATCCAGGACAGGTGAAGGCCTGAGAAGTTTAAAAGTGATTGGCTGTGGAGGTTCGATTATCGCTCCTGACACCTTGCAGGATGCAGTGAAGCAATTCCCGGCAGCAGTTATTGTCAATAATTACTCCCAGGCAGAATGCGGCATGTCTATTAGTCGTCTTTTTCCTGCAGGACATGCGGAGGATACACATCGGCTTCACTCTGTAGGACGCCCCCAAGACTTGGCTGCACAGGGAGAACAAGCTTTTGAAGTTCGAATTGTACATACAGATGGAAGAGATGCAGTAACTGGTGAATCTGGCGAGATTGTAGTCAGAGGAGCACAAACGATGACAGGGTATTGGCGGCAGCCGGAGCTCACCAGGGAGGTCATGACGGATGGCTGGGTTCGAACAGGGGATGTGGGTTGTCTCGATGATGAGGGTTATCTTTATGTGCTGGATCGGTTGAAAGATATGGTCATTGTGAATGGCTCCAATGTATTCTGTGCTGAAGTAGAGCAGGTAATCATGAGACATGAGGTAATTATGGAAGCAGCGGTAGTTGGTGAGCAGCTTTCAGACGAAGGAGAAAGAGTGGTTGCTTTTGTGGTGTTACAGGAGGGGACAAGCTTGGATCTGAAGCAGTTAAGAGCGTTCTGCGAATTGCACCTGGCTCTTTACAAATGTCCAACACATCTGCATATTCTGAACAACCTGCCCAGAACTTCGGTGCACAAAGTAGATAAAAAACAGCTAAAGCAGTATTTGCTCGCCCAATAATTAAAATTTTATAAACGATCGCAGCCAAAGCAAGCATTTCAATATGGATATGAATGGTGTTAACGTTGAAAAACTGAGGATTATTCATTTGTTCACTTATTAAAATGCTAAAAACCTCCCTTCACACACAAATGCGAATATGGGAGGTTTAAAGGTCTGTACATGGCAAAGCAATTATCCTACAAACCATTCACTAGACTCCGATTTCATTGCCGAATCTCTCAGATCAACAACCTTTATATTGTTACCGTAACTCTTTGAGTTACTGTTCAGTTGGAATAAATGGAGGCGGTTGGTGGAATGCAGACGTAAACAGGATTCAAAGTAGATTTTCTGCTGTTTATTAATCACAAACGGAAGCGAAGCCGCATCGATAGACTCGTCATCACTGTCCCGCTCGTTTAAAATCAAAAGCACCGCAATTCCGTCACTGTCGCAGCCATCTGTATCATAAAATAATTTGAAAAAGCCGGGCTGGTCGCCCAGCTGCCGGGCAAGTCGTTCTTTTGCCTGCGGACTCACTTGAATGATCATGACGTCGTCACACTCCTCTGTCTCCCAATGAATTCGCTTACATTTTAATATATGGACCACAGCTGCCGATTAGAAGGTAAAATAAAGGAGAAGGGGAGAGCTGATATATGGAAATACTGACATTGAATGATAAACCCGTTGAACATTTTGCTTACCTGAATATGATGCCTGGCGGGGAGATCGTCGAGGCACACCTCCCGATGTATCATGGTACCATGGCTGATTTTCCAGAGGGTGTGGATGCCCTGATTGTGACCTCGGATTTGCAGGGAATTGTACCTGGAACGGAGAAGAAGTCTGATGCGGCATCTGGCACAGAGCCTGCGGACAAGCTCCTGGGTGAGGTGCTGCCTGACTATATTCGCCTGCTGCTGGAGGTGGAATGGCCTGAGCTTGATCCGCAGAAGGTTGGTGTGCTGTTATGTGGAGATATGTATGCCCTGCGCGGGAAAAGGGGAGCAAGCGGCAATCCGGTTCCCGTCTGGCTTGCCTTCAGGGCAGCCTTCGGCTGGGTTGCCGGCGTACACGGCAACCACGATCTAACCGATGACGCAGACGCTCATCGGTTACACCACAGCGAGGGCATCCATTGCATGGATGGCCCAGCTGCCATGATTAGCGTCGGCCCCCCAACGGGTGGCCTTGCGCTCCATGCCGCCAAGCCCTCCCGGCTGCGCATCGCGGGGCTTGGCGGCATCATCGGCAGGCCGGACAAGCCGAACCGGCTGCCGGCAGAGCAGTACCTGCAATCCGTGCGCAAGCTGCTGAAGCAGCAGCCGGATTGCTTGCTTTTGCACCAGAGCCCGGGCATCGCCGAGCTTGGGCTTGCGGGTGAACCGCTCATCCGGCAGGCCTTGGAGGCCGGGCCGGAGACGCTTGTGTTCAGCGGGCATACCCATTGGGATACACCGCTCATTCAACTGGGCAACGGCACACAAGTGGTGAATGCCGACACCAAACTGTTCATTTTCACACGCTATATAAGTTGAACTATTCTTTTACACATTAACGAAGAGGACAGAAAAAACCTGAAAAAGCGAAGCGTTCGCCTGAAAGCTTTCTGAAAGAAAGCTGCTTCGGAAGCATACGCTGTTCACCGGATTTTCCCCTTTAGAAAGGGGAATCCAAAAAATCTGGGGATAACAGCGATTGGAAGGTTATTCTGTCATCGGAGTGGCTTGTGTAAATTCTTTAGTTCAACCTATATAGTAGCCTGTGCGGATGAAATGCATTACATCGTCATATCTTATCTGGTATGATAAGCAGGAAAATAGAGAGAAAAGGAAGGTTTCCACCCTATGACATCGATCACCATTTATGACATCGCGAAGGAAGCAAACGTATCTGTCTCGACTGTCTCCCGGGTGTTGAATGACACGGCCCCTGTTCGTGCAAGCACGAGGGAGAAGATTATGTCGATTATTGAAAAACATCAGTTTCAGCCCAATGCGCAGGCCCGCAGCCTGATCAAGAAAGAGACGGGCACCATTGCAATTATTTTGCCTGATATTACAAACCCCTTCTTCCCGGAAGTGTTCTGGGGGGCAGAGAATGAGGCTCGCGGCCTCGGGTACACATTCTTTTTGTGCAACACGGCGGGGGATTATAATCGGGAATCTGAATATCTGTCTATTCTTCGAGAGAAACGGGTAGATGGCATTATCTTTCTCGGCGGGCGTATTAACCTGCAAGTATGCCCGGATAACATGGCACAGGAATTAATGGATATGAGCAGACATATGCCGATAGTGCTTGTGAATGGCAACATTGCCAAGGGTGGGTTCCACCGTGTGTATACAGACGAGGGAGCAGGTGCAGCGATGGCAGCCGAACATTTGCTTGAGCTTGGGCACCGGGAGATAGCATTTGTTGGTGGTTTGAAGGAATTGTCCACGACAATGGTCAAGGTGAAGGCGGTGCAGAAGAAACTGCGCGAGCATGGACTTGAAATTCCGAAAGAACGTCAGCTGCTTGGCAGCTTCTCCATCGAAGATGGCAAGCGGGAAATGTCCAAGCTGCTGGATCGGGACAATCCGCCAACTGCGGTAATCTGTGTTAACGACAATACAGCGATCGGTGCGATTAAATCAACGATTGAGCATGGGCTGTCCATTCCGAAGGACATCTCGATTATTGGCTTCGATGATACGCCACTGGCGACTGCTGTTATACCGGAACTGACAACGATCTCCCAGAATACGTATCAGCTGGGCAAGCAGGCCGTAGATGTGCTCCATGACCTCATCAACCAAGGCAAACCGAAGAAACAGATCATTCTGCAGCCTGAGCTGATTGTGCGTCAGAGCACGGGACCTGTTGCCAAGTGAAGTATGTGTGGTAAAAGAAAGCGTTGACATTCCCTTGAAGGCTGAAATATAATGAAGGTGTCAATGAAACCCCTTTCATAAATGGAACGGGTTTTATATTTAAGGTTAATGAAACCCATTTCATGAAATGGGTTTCACAAAACGGTCATCCATTCATTAGTTCAAGGGGGCGTAACGTATGAGAAGAAGTTTAAAATTCATTTCGTTATTAATGTTGGTTGCGGTTGTGGGTCTGACTGCTTGCAGTAACGGAAGCAAGGGTGCTTCGGGCGGAGGCAAAACAGACCTGAGCATGACGATCTGGGGCTCGGAAGATGAGAAGAAAATCTATCAGGAACGGCTTGATATTGTGAAAAAGACGTACCCGGATATCAACGTGAAGCTAAATGTTGTTGCAGGTGATTATGACCAGAAGGTACAAACGATGATTGCCGGAGGCACTGCACCTGACATTATGATGATTGCCGAGAACTATCAGGCGTACGCCGCCAAAAATCAAATTATTCCGCTGGATGACATGATCAAAGCAAATAACGTGAATATGTCTGAGCGTTATTCTGACGATATTGCCAATCTGATGAAATACGATGGCAAGCAATATGGTATGCCGGACCGGGCAGGAGCGATGGTTCTCTTTTATAACAAAGACCTGTTCGATAAAGCTGGCGTAGCTTACCCAACCAAAGAATGGACACAGGAAGACCTGATGGCCGCTGCTCAGAAGCTGACCGTGAAGGAGAATGGCAAAACGGTGCAATGGGGTTACTACCCGGGCAGCTGGTGGCCGCAATGGATGCAGCTGATTTACCAAAATGGCGGCTCCCTGTTTGATGAGAATGGCAAGCCAACCTTCAACACAGAGCCAGTGCGCAAAGCGCTGCAGTTCATGAATGATCTGACCTTTACACATGGTGCCGGACCAACACCAACCGAGATTGCAGACATGGGCAACATCGGGGCTGACCCGCTCTTCGCTCAAGGCAAGATTGCCATGGAGACTACGGGCTTCTGGAACATTGGTTCACTGGCTAAGGTACAAGGCATCAACTGGGATATCTCTCCTATCTGGGGTGAGACCAATGCATTCTTTAACGGATTCACAATTACGAATGCTTCCAAACATAAAGAAGAAGCCTTCAAAATTATTGAAGCTCTGACTACACCTGAAGCTCAGATGCCAATGATCAAAGCCGGGCAGGATGCACCAGCAACCAAAGCAGGCTTGTCCAGTGAAGAATTCCTGAATGCGGAATATGGTGGCAAAAAGATCAACATGGCTGCTTTCAGCGAATCGAAAATCTATGCGGAGCCATTCAATCCACAGTGGAATGAAATGATGAAGCTGATTAATGACAAGCTGGGCGTATACTTCAACAACAAAGCATCGCTGGATGATACAGTAACGGAAATCCAGAGTGGACTGGAACGACTCTATAAGTAAACGACTTTTGAACATCATGTACAAATAGCATCGACAGGAGGACAGATGGAATTCGGCACCAAGGCGGATTTCATCTGCTCTCTGCGTCATGGGAGGGCTTAACGTGAAAAAAAAGGACGGGAAATGGTTTTATCTCTTCATCTCGCCTTGGCTGGTCGGATTTCTGGGATTGACCCTGGGGCCGATTCTGTTTTCCATCTACATGAGCTTTACGAACTGGGACCTGTTCCAGTCCCCTGAATTTATCGGTATCGACAACTACAAAACCTTGCTGACAGATGACCCGATCTTCTGGAAATCGGTAGGAAATACATTCTTCTATGCACTGATATCCATTCCGCTAGGCATGTCGATCTCGCTGTGGATCGCTTATTATTTGAACAAAAAGCTCAAGGGCATTACGTTCTTCCGTATTCTGTTCTACCTTCCATCCGTCGTACCTGTAGTTGCAAGCTCCTTGCTGTTTATCCATCTGCTTGCACCGACAGAAGGTCTCATCAACCAGACTTTGGCTCTCTTTGGCATTCAGGGTCCATCCTGGCTGCTTGATCCAAATTGGGTGAAGCCGGCTTTGATCCTGATGTCCCTGTGGGGAGTCGGTGGCGGAGTTGTCCTGCTGCTTGCCGGGATGAAAGGCATTCCGCAGGAACTGTATGAGGCTGCAGCCATTGATGGAGCGAAGAGCAGTCAGTCCTTTTTCCATATTACGTTCCCGATGCTCACACCCGTCATATTCTTTAATCTCGTAACCGGTATGATCGGGGCGTTACAGACCTTCGCGCAGGTATTTATCGTTACAGCCGGAGGACCCGACAACGCCAGCCAGATGGTGGTGCCATACCTGTTCCAGAACGCCTTTCAGTTCTACAAGATGGGATATGCATCGGCCATTGCCTGGGTGCTGTTTATCATCATCATGGCGCTCACATTAGTTGTATTCCGTTCATCGGCGCTATGGGTGCATTACGAGGAGGGAAAAGCAAATGAGTAATCCATCGGCTGTAGAGAAGACGATATCTTATATTTTTCTGATCCTGGTCGGGGTGCTGCTTGCTTCGCCTTTCCTGTACATGGTCTCTATTGCGCTTGCAAGTGACGCGACAACCGTCAAATCAGCCTTTACATTTGTTCCGAAGGAATTCCAGTGGTCCAATTTCTATACGATCTTCACACATAACAATCTGGGCACTTATCTCAAAAACTCGGTCATTATTACCGTCTTCACAATTATCGGTTCTGTCTTGTCCGCATCGGTCGTATCCTACGGCTTCGCTCGCATCAAGGCCAAGGGCAGCCGCTTCCTGTTTATTGTTCTGCTCAGTACGATGATGATTCCGGGGGAAGTGACGATGGTACCGCAGTTTATCATCTTCCGTCACCTGGATTGGATTAATACATTTTACCCGTTGATTGTACCAAGCTTTTTTGCCGGAGCATTCAACGTGTTCCTGATTCGTCAGTTTGTGATGAGCATACCGAAGTCGCTGGATGAGGCAGCCATGATTGACGGTATGGGACACCCGGGAATCTATTGGAAAATTATTATGCCGCTCACCTATCCGATTCTGGCAGCCATCGCGATTTTCTCGTTCTCCTATAACTGGGGGAACTTCATGGGACCGCTTATTTACATCAATGATCCGGAGAAAATGCCGTTGGCGCTCGGGGTTCAATTGCTGACAACGGTTGGTGGTGGACAAATGCCGCCATGGAACCTGGTTATGGTCGCTTCCTTGTTCCTTACGATTCCGATGGTGCTGGTCTACCTGTTTGGTCAGCGTTATGTATACGAGGCCAATATTAGTGGTGGCAGCAGTGGCATTAAGTAACCAGATGAATCGATAAGCAAGAATTTATGCTTGCCAACGATCGTACATGGAGAAAGGAATGTTTGGACCATGGCGCATAACGAACATCGCCGCAGACGCAACAAAAGGCTCATCTTCGCAGGTACGGCCTTGCTTGCGCTGGCGGCTATAGGAGGAATTGTTATCAATCATTATATGAATCAAGCACCCAAGACACTTGTATTTCGGGAAGAGCCGGTGCATCTTCAGCTGGATCAGTCGTATGATCATTTTGAAGGCTGGGGTACATCGCTGGCCTGGTGGGCCAATGATCTTGGCAACTGGAAGGATCAGGCCAAGGTGGATGAGGTTATGGATCTGGTATTCGACCCGGCCAAAGGACTCGGGCTTAACATTGTGCGCTACAATATCGGCGGTGAAGAGAACCCCGAGATGAAGGCACTTCGTCCGGGCGGAGACGTACCGGGTTTCCAGCCCGAGCCAGGTAAATGGGACTGGGATGCGGATGCTGGTCAGCGCTCCATTCTGCAGGGCTCGATAAAACGCGGGGTCAACATTACCGAGGCGTTCTCCAATTCGCCCCCATATTGGATGACCATCAGCGGCTCGGTCACTGGCGCGGAGGATGGCGGCAACAATCTGCGAGAAGACCAGTATGATGCGTTTGCTGATTATTTGACCGAAGTGGTAAAGCATTACCGGGATACGTGGGGGATCACCTTCCGTACGCTCGATCCGCTGAATGAGCCCTCCTCCGATTGGTGGAAGAAGGGCAATATGCAGGAGGGCAGTCATTTCAGCAACGAGAAACAGGCCGAGATTATTAAGAAAACCGCTGCTTCTCTCCGAAGCAAAGGGCTGGATGGCACCGTAATCAGTGCCGCGGATGATAACAGCATCGATGAGACGGTGTTTAACTTCAGCCTGTATGATCAGGAGACCATTGATGCGGTGCAGCAGATCAATACCCATTCGTATAACGGCAGTAAAATGGAAGAACTGCGTGAGCTGGCTGGCAAGCTGGGCAAAAAGCTGTGGATGTCCGAATATGGTACGGGCGGCAGCGAGCCGCATAATCATGAGGACATGACCTCGGTACAGGAGTTGGCCGAGCGCATCATGTTTGATCTGAAAGTCATGCAGCCGTCTGCCTGGGTATACTGGCAGGCTGTGGAGGATGAAGGAGCAAATAACAACTGGGGCTTCATCCATGCGAATTTTAACGGGTATGAGCAGTATGAGATGACGAAGCAATATTATGGCATGGCTCAGTTCACCAAATACATTCGTCCAGGCGCAGTCATCATCCCGACCGATGAAGGTAGAACACTGGCGGCTTATGATGCAAAGGCCCACAGACTGGTCCTGATTATTCGCAATGAGCTGTCGGCGGGAAGCAAAGCGTTTGACCTGAGCGGTTGGGATGCTGCCACAACAACGTCTGCCCAGGTGTATCAGACATCACCAGAGCGCAATATGGAGAAGCTGGAGGATATTCCAGTGTATGCGAACGGCATTGAAGTACCTGTCGCTGACAACTCCATCACTACCGTAGTGATCGAAGGTGTAATGCCATCGGTAAAGTAATTTCCCTTGAAGAAGGGAATCAAAAAAATCTGGGGATAACAGCGATCTGTAAGTTATTCTGGCATCGTAGTGACCCGTGTAAATGTGTATTTCAATAGAGATCGTTCCTTTATCCATAAAACGAGAAGGAGGGGAATAACGTTGACAGAGCAAACGTCCCTTTTGTTTCAGGAACAAAAAAATAACGAGCTGAGGCGAGAGCAGAATGCTCAAGCCCAACTCACGTATGATGCACGCAGCTTTTATCTGAACGGAGAGCGTATTTTCCTGAACAGTGCAACCATTCATTATTTCCGCATGCCCAAGGAGGAATGGCGCGACGTTCTTCTGAAGGCAAAGCTGGCGGGCATGAACTGCATTGATACCTATTTTGCGTGGAACGTGCATGAACCGGAGGAGGGACAGTGGTCCTTCGAAGGCGATAACGATTGCGGTGCGTTTCTTGATCTGTGTGCGGAGCTGGGTATGTGGGTCATTGCGCGGCCAGGGCCATTCATCTGTGCAGAGTGGGATTTCGGAGGATTCCCGTACTGGCTGGGTACCAAGCCCGGTGTGAAATTCCGTGAAAATAACGAAATATATTTGCACTATGTACAGTTGTATTTTGATCAGATCATTCCGATCATTCGGAAGCGTCAGCTGTCTGCCGGAGGTACCGTCATTCTGGTTCAGGTTGAAAATGAATACGGGTACTTGATGGATGATGAGGCGGCAAGCGCACATATGACAACGCTGAGAGACGGCATTTTGGAGCGCGGCATTGACGTTCAGCTCATCACATGTGTCGGTGGAGCAGAAGGCACGATTGAAGGGGCCAATTTCTGGTCGGGAGCAGACGGGCATTATGCGAATCTGCGCGCCAAACAGCCGGATACACCGAAGATGGTGACCGAATTCTGGACGGGATGGTTCGAGAATTGGGGAGGACCTTCTGCGATCCAGAAGACTGCACCGCTGCTGGAGAGAAGAATCATGGAGGTGCTGCGAACCGGATATACGGGCATCAGTCATTACATGTTCTATGGTGGCACGAACTTCGGCGGATATGGTGGCAGAACGCTGGGCAGCAGTGATATTTTTATGATCACCTCCTATGATTATGATGCTCCGCTGAATGAATATGGGCGGGTAACCCCGAAATATGCTGTGACAAAGAACCTGTCTTATTTTGTAAGGGCCTTTGATTCACTGCTAATGGCTTCGGAGGAGATTGCGGCTGAGCAGATTCAGGTTCGTCATCCGGGTGGCATCTCCGTGCGCGGAAGGCAAGCCGGGCAGGAGAAAATCTGGTTTGTGGACAGTCACAAGGATGAACGCGAGACGGTACATCTTACATTGGAGGAAGGCCGCACACTGCCTGTATCCATACATCCCGGTCAGATTGTTCCACTGCTGGATCGCGTACAGATTGCGGAGCAGGTGTACTTGACTGCTGGCGCTCTGATTACGGGGAATGAGATGGTTAACGGAGAACTGACCTTATTCGTTGCAGCCGACAGGGGTCAGCGCTCGGTAATCGAGCTGGAGCTTGGCTCGGGATCGACATCAACATTGGTCCAGGGAGGTCTTGTTTTGAAGGACAGCACGTTGCATGTGCTGATGGAGCAGGATGTGGAGAGAAATGCCTGCCGATTCGACCTGTTTCACTTTCAGGAGCCGGGTGTGATACGTGTTGAAGCAAACGGCACAATCATTCGTTTCGTACTTCTGGACAAAGAAACAATGAATCGCACATGGCGCGTAGAATCGGCAGATCGCGAAAGCTTGCGTTATGCCATCGGCTTTGACGATGTGCATGTTACACCATCCGGTCAGGTGAAGGGCATGATCACTGATCCTGAACGTACAATCATGCTGCTTGGCGATTGGCAAGAGGGAGAACAAACCCGGACTGCAAAGACGTTTTTCAGTAATGAAGTGCAGTCACAGTCTAAAGCAAATGAAGCGGCCTCACAGCTGAAAGCGGCGGTATCAGGGAACGAACAGCTGGCTTGGCTGATTCCTGCGGATCCTTCGACTCCCGTGTTGTCTGGTTCTCCTGACTGCTCACGAATCACGTTAACGGCGAAGCAGCGCTCTGCGAGCGGGCAACCCATGGATTTTTCCCGTTACGGACAGGACTTTGGATACCTGCTGTATGAATGCCATTTTGACAGTGCAGCCGATGAAACGACCTATCTGGTTCTGCCGGATATCCAGGATACCGCGAGAATTATCGTGAATGGCGCCGAGCAAGCACTTGTGCGTCAGGTGGGTGCGGCGGCGGTGCCGATTCGGGTAGTTCAGGGACAGAATACACTGCAGCTGCTTGTACAGCATATGGGCAGACTGAACTTTTCCCCTTATCTTGGAGAAAGCAAAGGTGTGGCAGGGCCGCTATACCTTGGGGGACACGTTGAAGATCTGCGCCGGGATTGGTTGACCGAGACAGGGCACCTTCACCTGGATGAAGTGAATGATGCTCCGGGAGGCACGCTGCTTCGTCGCAGCTTTACGCTGGAGGGCAGGAACCAGGCCGTGCTTGTAGGTGCTTTGAGCAAAGGATTGAAAATTAACGGCGTTGAGATTCCGATGCCTGCCTATCAGGACTGGTTTGCATTCCAGACACTCGATCTGTCGGGTTATGTGAAGCCGGGCGAGGTGAATACGCTGGAGATGCCATACAGCCGATCACCCCTTAATCGACTGGAGCTCATTACCTACTCCAACGACGGTGAACTGCAAAATTGGCGAATGGCGGGTACGGAGGCACTGCTTCCGCAGCAATGGGAGCCATACGATGCAGAAGTGCATTCACTTGCGGGTGAAAAGCACTTAAATGTTGCTAATAATGGCAATTCAATTTCCAAGGTTGCAGCCGGCAGCGATTCGTATCATCAGCCGGTCTGGTACCGCTGGCGTTTTGCCAAACCTGTCGAGGGTGAACATCACAAAATCAATCTAATGCTTCGCCTCACGGGTATGAGCAAAGGCACGATCCATGTGAACGGGCATCATCTCGGCCGATATTGGCAGATTGGTCCGCAGGAGGATTACAAAATTCCCATGGCGTGGCTGAAGGAAGAGAATGAACTGCTTATTTTTGATGAAGAAGGAAGAGCCCCGGAACGCGTACGCTTGCTGCTGGATGAGATGTCACGGCATCCGTGGGTGACAGCGGGAAAGTAAAGTAGAAATAGCGTTTGTAGCAAGAACTAGAACTACAACTGGAACTGGAAAAGTATAAGTCCATTTATATGTAGATGTAAAAGCAGATGTAAGAGTAGCGATACCAGTAGCAACACCTGTAGCAACACCAATAAGAAGTAGAAGTAGAATGAAGGAATTAAAATTTAATCCCCTCATGCTGTTGCAGGCCTGAATCACAGGAGAACTTGATACTAATCTTGAATCTTGTAATAAATGGTTTTACACAGCAATGAGGGGATTTATGCTTCATTATTTGAAAAAATAGAAACGCATCAGAACGTCTCAGGCAGTTATGAGGATATGATGCAAAGTAATATTGTAAGCGTATACATAAGAGCGGATTACGATTGATTCGTAAAGGGGGTGATGTTTCATGTAAATGGGACAGGGGCGGAACACGAGTTGTTGCTTGGTGAAAGGAAAATAGATTTAATCATGAGCTTCGTTCAGCCCGACGGCAGTCAATCGGATGCTGTACAGAAAAGGAGTTGGATTCATGTTAACAAAAAGGAAAGACAAGGCACAGCGCTGGATAAGCAACAAAGCCGCCTTGATTGTCACACTTGCATTATTGTTGATCTTCACTACGCTATTCCCGAGTACAGTTAAAGCAACCACCAGTGTGTATACGATGACCGCCTTTACGAACACAAGCGAGTCCAACATGTACATCTACGAATCATATAACGAGACTCATTACGGATTGCTGAAAGGACCGGCGTACACGCCGCCGTCCAATCTTATTCGCGATCCCAGCATCATGAAGCACACCGACGGCCTGTATTATGTGGTGTACACCACGAACTGGTCAGGTAATACTGTTGGTATCGCGTCCAGCCCGGACAAAATGAACTGGACCTTTGTCCGAAATATCACACTGTCCACACCTACCCCGATCGCACATACTTGGGCACCGGAATGGTTCAAAGACACAAACGGCAGTGTGAACATCATCGTTTCACTCTCTCCTGGCAACTATGAGAATTTCAAACCATACGTCATTACCGCTTCAAACAGCAATCTGGCATCCACGTCATGGTCAGCACCGACGGTGCTTGCAGGCATTGCTCCCAATTATATTGACACCTTTGTTGTCAAAACAGGCTCCACCTATCATGCATTCACCAAAAATGAAACAACCAAAACCATCGAATATGCGACATCCAATTCCCTGACAGGGCCTTATACCTTTAAAGGCACAGGCGACTGGGCCGGCTGGGGCTCGTGGGTAGAGGGACCGGCGCTGGTACAGCTGGATAACGGCTCCTGGCGCATGTATTTTGACGGATATGCAGATCACAAATATTATTACAGCGACTCAGCGGATAATTTCCAGAGCTGGACTGCCAAACAGGAGATTGCGGGCCTGTCCGGCATGGTTCGCCATATGACGGTGCTGAAGGAAGCCGGTCAACCCGGAGATATACGCAAGCTGGAATCATTTAACATGCCAGGCAGCTTCATTCGCCACTACAACTATCAAGCACGTATTGATTCGAGCATTAGTCCCGCAGAGGATGCCCAGTTTCGAATCGTACCCGGTCTGGCTAACCCGACTGGCATTTCATTTGAAGCGATAAATTATCCGGGTTATTTCCTGCGCAATAATAATGGCAGCATCCTGCTGGTGAAAAATGACGGCAGTGCTGCTTTCAAAAATGATGCCACCTTCAAACGTGTAAATGGACTGGCGAATGCAAGCTGGAGCTCTTACGCCTCCTTTACCAATCCGAATCTGTATCTGCGCCATTATGATAACATCCTGCGATTGCAGCCTGTTGTTACGACGCTGGATAAACAGGATGCTACTTTTCGGGAAATTGCCCAGTAGCATCAGCTTCAATGACATATATAAGCTTAACTATTGTTTACACGTTAACGGAGAGCACAGAAAAAACCTGAAAAAGCGGTTTCTAATCCGCTTCTCTGTAAGGCAAGGATTCAATCAAATGATAAGGAGTTGAGCATATGAAGTGGTTGAAACGAATGAGTGCAGTGCTGCTCAGCGGAACACTGCTGGCGGGCAGTCTGGGATCGGGAGCAGAGGTGTCGGCTGCTGGAGCCTATGCTGCTGTAGCTGACCCATCGAAGCAGTATCAGACGGTTGAAGGCTGGGGCACGTCGCTGGCCTGGTGGGGCAAAGTGGTTGGGGAATATTCGAATCGGGATGAGTATGTGGAGAAAATGTTTAATCCAACAACAGGGCTGGGTCTGAATATTCTCAGGTATAACATTGGAGGTGGAGATAACCCGTCGTCCAACGTGCTTGAATACCGCAAAGCGGTGCCTGGTTATCAGCCTTCTCCTGGTGTGTACGACTGGACTGCAGATGCGAATCAGCGCTACATGCTGCAAGCTGCCAAGGCACAGGGTGTAAATATCATTGAAGCGTTTGCTAACTCGGCTCCCTATTGGATGACCATTAGCGGAAGTGTTTCCGGCGCGGCGAACGGTGGAAATAATCTCAAGCCGGATTATTATGATGATTTTGCCGATTATCTGACTGAGGTGGTGAAGCATTTCCGCGATCAATGGGGTATTACGTTCGACACAGTGACCCCGCTGAATGAACCTGTCTCGACCTGGTGGAAGCTGGGCAATGATCAGGAAGGCATGCACTTCGACCGGGCAGAGCAGAACACCATTCTGAGTCAGGTGCAGGCATCGCTGAATGCCAAGGGGCTGACAACGAAGCTGAGCGCACCGGAAGAATACAGTCTGGATGATACCAATGCTTCTTTCAAAAGCTACAGCAACTCCGTTCAATCGGCCATCAGCCAGATTAACACACATACGTATGGCGGCAGCAACCGTACGGCATTGCGCAATACGGCGGCATCTGCCGGCAAGCATCTATGGACATCCGAATACGGGGACGGCGATGCAAGCGGTCTTACGATGTCTCGTACCATTCTGAAGGATATGCGCAACATGGGGGCAAGTGCGTGGGTGTACTGGCAGGCCGTGGACAGTGCGGAGGGCTGGGGCTTTTTCAAAAACGTATTGAACAATACCCAAACGACCAGCTACACAGTGAATCAGAAATATTATGTCATGGGTAATTACAGTAAATTTATTCGTCCGGGTTACAAAATTATCGGCATGAGTGATGCAAACACCCTTGCGGCATATGATGCAGCTTCTGGCAAAATTGTACTCGTCACAACCAACTCGGATTCGACGGATACCTCCGTCACCTATGATCTGAGCCGTTTCTCAGGGGTAGGGTCGTCTGTACAGGTCTATCGCACGTCTGCGACGGAGAAACTGCAGCAGCTTACGAATATCCAGGTTCAAAACAAAACATTCACCACGACAGCCAAAGCAGGCTCGGTCACTACGTATGTAATCTCCGGTGCATCCTACAATGGCAGCACAGGATATGAAGCAGGAGCGATTTACAAGCTCGTTAACCGTAACAGCGGTCTTGTGCTGGATGTGAATGGTGCTTCAACGGCTGGTGGAGCAACCATTATACAGTGGAGTGACAATGGAGCAGCTAACCAGCAATGGAAGCTGGAGCCTGCGGGCAATGGATATTACAATATTCGTAACGTAGGCAGCGGGCTGCTGCTGGATGTCAATTCAGGCTCAACCCAGGGCGGAGCAGCGCTGATTCAATGGCAGGCTAACGGAGGGTACAACCAGCAGTGGCTGCCCATTGATGTCGGGGGATATCTGGTACTGGCCAATCGTAACAGCGGCCTGACGGTAGATATCAATCAGGGTTCCATGACGGCAGGCGCGTCCACCATTCAGTGGGAGGATAACGGTGGAGCGAATCAGCAATGGCGTCTTGTCAAAGTAAACTAGGGCGTGTCTTGAAACCTACTGAAGTGCATCTTTTACCGCCTTTTCGCCCCCTGCTGCGTCACTTTCCCTTGACGTGCCCCGGCACGCCTGCGGAAAACTTCCTGGCTTGGAACGAGAATTCAGCAAAATCTGCTTCCTTCAGAGTTTTCAGACACACCCTAGAATATCCAGTACAGGACAGGCCGTCAAACCATGAACGACGATGACATTGTTCAAATGATAAGTTATGGGTTATGAGTCAAATGAATGAATAACTCCTTATCTCTAATGGATCGGTATAGTCTTTAAAATGGATTACAAACCAACTAGGGCCATTCCCGGCATGTAGTCAGGGAATGGTCCTTGGTGGCATCCTTTTGACTTATCCTGTTCTTCCTCTGATATTACTTGGTTATATGAGGATAACGTAGTAAAATAACACAGGGATTGTAGTCATATGACTGTAAATTACATAAAAATTAGACGAAATTTTAGTTTAAAGGAGAACAAAAATAATGAGTGAACGATTTACCTTTGAACATTTTCCGCAGCTGGATACGGAGCGTTTTCGGCTTCGGGCGGCTGATGCTGGTGACAGCCTTGATCTGCTGACGTTATATTCTGACCCAACCGTTGTAAAATATATGCCCTTCACACCCTTCGAGTCCGAGCAGGATGCTTTGGACGAGATGGGCTGGTATGCGAAGATTTTCAAGGAGCATTCAGGTTTGCGCTGGATGATAGAAGACAAGGTGAAGCGGCGTGTCATTGGCACATGCGGATATCTGGGTTATGAAGCACCGCATCATCGGGCAGAGATCGGGTATGATCTGCTGTCCTCCTGCTGGGGCAAGGGCATCATGACAGAGGTTGCATGTGCTGTACTGGATTTTGGATTCAATCAGATGCAATTGAACAAAATTGAAGCGAAGGTGGACCCGGGGAACGAGGCGTCCGTTCGTTTGCTGCACAAGCTGGGTTTTCAGCAAGAGGGATTGCTGCGTCAGCATGAGTTCGAGAAGGGCAGATATGTTGATCTGGCGATATTCTCGAAGCTGCAAAGCGACAACTAAACGAGTTCTTCAACTTCATCTCCTTTTGAACTTTATCTTTATTTTATTTACAAGCCTATCCCCCATCCCCATAATGTGATATCTTGTCCCGCGAATTGGGCTCATGTTATATTGAAGAGATGTGAGGAGATGAGAATATGAAGCTGGTGTCCTGGAACGTGAATGGACTTCGAGCGTGTGTGAATAAAGGATTTATGGATTATTATCATCAAAGCAAGGCTGATATTTTCTGTCTTCAGGAGACGAAGCTGCAGGCAGGGCAGATCGAGATGGAGCTGGGCGAGGACGTCTATCAATACTGGAATTATGCGATCAAAAAAGGATACTCCGGCACAGCGGTATTCAGCCGCATCAAACCGCTATCGGTTCGCTATGGCATGGAAGAGGATAGCGAGCCGGAAGGTCGAATGATTACGCTGGAGTATGATGCTTTTTATCTAATCAATGTTTACACGCCCAATGCCAAGCGTGATCTGACCCGGCTGCCTTATCGTCTGGAGTGGGAGGATCGGTTCCGGTCATATGTGCTGCAGCTGGAGAAGACAAAGCCGGTCATCATCTGTGGTGACTTGAATGTGGCCCACCAGGAGATCGATCTGAAAAATCCGAAGCCCAATATGGGCAACTCCGGATTTACAGATGAAGAGCGCGGCAAGATGACCGACCTGCTTGCGGCGGGTTATGTTGACAGCTTCCGCCACCTGCACCCGGATCAAACGGATGTATACAGCTGGTGGTCGTACATGCCCAAGGTCAGAGAGCGGAACGTAGGTTGGCGTATCGATTATTTTCTCGTGTCCGGGCAGCTCGCACCTAACGTGACTGACGCTTATATCGACTGTCATGTGATGGGCAGTGATCATTGCCCGGTAGGCGTGCAGCTGAAAATGTAAGCGAAGATAGAGTAGTAAAGTAGCGCAAACCAGCGCAAACCACACTAACCAGCATAACCGTTTGTTTTCCTTTGGTGTTCCAGCGAAGAAAACAGGCGGTTTTTTGTTATCAGAGGTAGGGGAAGGAAACTGGACTTTGGTTGGGGATAGAACTGGACTCGGGATTGTTTCAATGCCGCCATTTGTTGGGTACGATTGAAGCATACATAGAAAAATTTATGGGACGATTCATATACATGAGTGAAATGATTCATTTACATGATAACGGTGAGAACAGAAACAATCTGCTGAACGAAGGAGGAGGGAGATGAAAAATATCAGAGTTATCACCCGATTCCTGTCTATCCTTGCAATAAGCTGCCTTTTATCCTTGACGGTGTTGTCCGTATCCGTCGTCTGGATTAAACATTCCGTCGATGCTGTGCCCGAAGTAAAGCAAACATTGGAGCTCGACTAAACAAAGGAGGGATGTGCAAGCTGCATGCAGAAGTGGACTTCTGATGTAACGACTTGACTTGCCGAATGACAACCTGAAACAACGAGAAGGAGTGATATTTTATGGTGAAAAAGAAAACATACGTACTGGCCTGCGCTGCGCTGGCTATGATGGTGGCATTAAGTGCATGCAGCAGTGCTGCAGATCAGCCAAAGAACGAATCTGAACAGGTGAATAGCGAGGCCTCGGCTGGAACGGCTGAGCCAGCTGTCACAGAAAATACAAATGAAACGTCGACGGATACGGAAACTGTATCCACTCCTGCTGCTTCAGAAGCTTCAACGGAGCCAAGTCAGACCGTTGCGGCGGAAGATATGCCGGAATACTTGCCTAAGGATTTCCCTTTACCAGAAGATGCCAAGGTTACGACAGCTACTTCTACAGAGAGTGATGGCAAGAAATCCGTAATGCTGATCTTCACCACTGAGCAGGATATGAAGACGATATCCAAGCTTTATAAGGATTATTTTACAAGCAAGAAGCTGAAAGATTCAGGACAAATCATTGATGAAAAAAATATCGTTATTCAGGGAACTGAACCCGATGAGAAGCAGAGCTGGTCTCTGATTGGCGGGACAACGGCAAGCAAGGAAGGCGTTATCGAACTGACCTTGACATGGTCGGAGATTTAAACAAACGGTAAGGTGGACACCCGTCAAACATTTGTAATTTGTTTTGCAATGGAATGGAAGACGAATCTTTATACACCCTGTTGTTTTTTTATCCACACCTTGCATGGAGCGGCTTTAACGCGGCACCGTTGCAAGGTATTTTTTTATTTGCATCTGGAAACCTGACAAGTTACATGGTATGTTATATCCTTAGATAGACTTATAGACAAAAAGATTCAGACAGGGAGAGGATTAAACATGATTAAAGTTGGCATCGTAGGTTACGGTAACCTGGGGAAAGGTGTAGAAAAAGCGATTACCCAAAATGATGATCTGGAATTGGTTGCTGTATTTACACGTCGTAATCCCGAGCAAATGGTAGCTGAAGGTACAGAAGCTCGCTTTGAGCACATCTCTGCCGCGGAGCAGTACATAGGCAAAATTGATGTCATGATTCTGTGCGGGGGCTCTGCAACGGATCTGCCGGAGCAGACACCTGTTATCGCTAAATTGTTCAACACCGTAGACAGCTTCGATACTCACGCTAAAATTCCGGAGTTCTACGAAGCCGTAAACGCGGCAGCCGAGCAAGGTGGACATGTAAGCGTGATCTCCACAGGCTGGGACCCAGGCTTGTTTTCCATGAATCGTCTGCTGGCCCAATCCATTCTGCCTGAAGGTAAAGAATATACATTTTGGGGAAAAGGCGTAAGCCAAGGCCACTCGGATGCGATCCGTCGTGTTCCAGGGGTTAAAGCGGGCGTGCAGTACACCGTACCTGTGGAAGAAGTGATTGAGCGTATCCGTTCAGGAGAAACGCCCGAGCTGTCCACACGCGAGAAACATCTGCGTCAATGTTATGTGGTGGCAGAGGAAGGTGCAAACCAGGATGAGATTCGTGCAACGATTGTAAATATGCCGAACTATTTCTCAGACTATGATACAACCGTTACCTTCATCAGTGAAGAAGAGCTGAAATCCGAGCATGCTGGCATGCCGCACGGTGGTTTCGTTATTCGCAGCGGAATTACAGGCAACGGTCAAAAACAAATTATCGAATTCGGTCTGAAGCTGGACAGTAACCCGGAATTCACGGCAAGTGTACTTGTGGCCTATGCCCGGGCAGCACAGCGTTTGAGCCAGGAAGGACATAAAGGCGCGAAGACGGTATTTGATATTCCGCTGGGTCACCTGTCTCCGAAATCGGCTGCAGACCTTCGTCGTGACCTGCTGTAGTTTTCATTTACAGTATTTTTATTATTGAAAAAAAAGCTCGCCCTTCTACGAGAGGACGAGCTTTTGGCATTTTATTATAGGTTTAATGCCAGTGGGAAGGCATATGCAGGTGGTCAGGCAGCCGTGTATCTGCATTTCCCTTCGCTGCATTGAGCTGAGCCTGTGTCAGGAAGATCGCGCCGCGGAGATCGGCTCCACCGAGCTCTGTATCCCGCAGGTCAGCTCCAATCCAATCCGCGTTCCGAGCATCGGCATGGCGCAGGTTAGCGGCGATCATAAGCGCACCCCGGAAGCTGGCACCTCTCAGATCGGCTCCTTGAAGATTAGCTCCCAGAAAGTCCATACCACCGCGTTTTTTGCGCTTGGACTTCCTGGAAGCAGACGTAACTGCCGGAGCACTCCCTCGTACCCGTTCACTGGCCTGGAGCAGCAGAGCGTTTACGTTCGAACGATGGCTTGTAAGGTCCAGCGCTAGGAGGGCCGCTGGCTCAAGCTCACTCAGTTGTAATACACCCGGATAAGCCTCAGTCATAGCAGCATGCAGTGAGGACGTATCTTGCCGCATCATCACCTCTCTCATATAACTGATCAACTCATGAATCTGACGCAGAACAGGCAGACAGTCAAACATCTCCCGCGCCGATTCGGGGTGGGTTCGCCAGCTTTTTCCTGCATACGTAACCTGCGACAGCTTCTGGCCCGCGCCAAAGCAATCATAAACGGTGCAGCCCTTGAAGCCTTTCTGACGAAGCTGCGTATGGATACCGCAGCGATCATCCTCACGCAGATTGGCACAGGGTGTGCCACTGGACTTGTCAAATGCAAAATCGGAAGATTTTCCGTAAGGCAGAGCTACACAGCAGAGCCCGAAACATCGCTCACAGTCTGCTTGAAGGTGAGGATTATCACTGCTAATGAATGGTACGTTAGACAAAATACACACTTCCTTATCATCATAAAAACGATTGAATTCAAATTCAGAAATACCCCCAGATGATTAACACTTTACCATTGTCAGATATTCACTTCAATTGAAAATGGAGATTATCTTCTCTCGTTACTAGATAACAATAGGGAGTATAGCCATGATAGAATATGAGAAATGTATGGAGGTGTTAGAAAGTGGACGGAATAATCTTGCGTCAGGCCGTTCAGGCGGACACGGAGCAGCTGGCAGATTTGCGAGCTTTGGTATTGCGTGATGATCTGACACGTTTGGGCCGATATGACGAGATCAGGGTCAGGGAGCGCTTCCGCAATACGTTTCATCCGGAACATACCCGGATTATGGAGCGAGAAGGCATTCTGATTGGTTGTGTGGCGTTAAAACCGATAGACGGTGGGTTTCTGCTGGAGCACTTTTATATTCATCCAGAGTATCAGGGCAAGGCCTTGGGTACTAAGGTGCTTAACCTGCTGCTGGAGCAGGAAGGCGTGAGGGACAAGCGTATAACACTGAACGTATTGCAGGGAAGTCCTGCACAGCGCTTGTATGAACGTTTCGGATTTATCGTAGATCATGAGGATGCAGTGGATGTGTTCATGACCAGGGATAACCGAGAATGATCAGCAGTTAATCGCATAATTGAAAAGCCTTCCCTCGAAACGATAGCTAGAAAGAGCTACGGAACGAAGGAAAGGCTTTTTTTATAGATTAAGCTATTAGAGGATATACATAAAAATAACTTACACGACACCCTGAGCAATCATGGAGTCAGCTACCTTGAGGAAGCCGGCAATATTAGCACCAGCCAGAAGGTTGCCCTCGCAGCCGTATTCTTCAGCAGCTTCGACACAGCTCTTGTAGATGTTTTTCATAATGTCGTGAAGCTTGGCGTCAACTTCTTCAAATGTCCAGGACAACCGCATGCTGTTCTGTGACATTTCAAGAGCAGACACGGCAACGCCACCTGCATTTGCCGCTTTGGCAGGACCAAACAGTACGCCAGCACCAAGGAATACATCAATTGCAGCCAGAGTGGAAGGCATGTTGGCACCTTCACCAATCGCTTTAACGCCGCCTTTGACCAAAAGGGCCGCAGCATGTTCATCAATTTCGTTCTGAGTGGCACATGGAAGAGCGATGTCACAAGGAATGGACCAGATGCCCTCAAAGCCTTCCGTATATGTAGCGTGCGGGTGTTCTTTGACGTATTCGCTAATCCGCAGACGCTCCACTTCTTTCAGGCGTTTCACCGTATCCAGATTGATGCCTTGCGGATCATGAATGTAACCACCGGAGTCGCTGCACGCTACGACGCGAGCACCAAGCTCCTGAGCCTTCTGGATGGCATAGATGGATACGTTGCCGGAACCAGAGACAACCACGGTGCTGTCCTTGAAGCTGAGTCCCTTGGATGCGAGCATTTCGTTAACGAAGTATACGCAGCCATAACCTGTTGCTTCTTTACGTGCGAGACTTCCACCATACAGCAGACCTTTGCCTGTCAGTACCCCGGCTTCATGCCCGCCACGAATACGTTTGTATTGACCGAACATGTAACCAATTTCCCGTGCGCCTACGCCAATATCACCTGCTGGAACGTCTGCATCGGGGCCGATGTATTTGTACAGCTCTGTCATGAAGCTTTGCGTGAAGCGCATCACTTCCTGATCGGATTTTCCTTTCGGATCAAAGTCAGATCCGCCTTTACCCCCGCCGATCGGCAGGCCAGTCAATGCGTTTTTGAAAATTTGTTCAAAGCCCAAAAATTTGATAATACCGGAGTATACCGATGGGTGGAAACGAAGCCCGCCTTTGTAAGGACCGATGGCACTGTTAAACTGTACCCGGAATCCGCGGTTAACCTGCACCTTGCCCTGATCATCTACCCATGGTACACGGAACGTAATCACCCGTTCTGGCTCAACAAGCTGCTCTAACAGACTGTGATTTCTGTATTTTGGATGTGCCTCAATGACGGGGATCAGTGAATCCAGGATTTCTTTGACAGCCTGATGAAATTCGCTCTCGTTCGGATTTCTTGCGATGACCGACTCATAAACGGAATGAACATACGCTGCGGCAGTAGTAGCTTGAGATGTTGAACTTTCTTTTGTAATCGTGGACACTTTTTCAATGCACTCCTTTATCGTGTTAAAGTCTGCAGATACCTATTTGTATAAATTGCATAAAAGTTTGTAGTTAAATATACAGGAAAGAAAATAAAAATACGAGATGAAAATCCATAAAATGTTTTTTATGAGCCAATTAAAATGTTCTATGGATCTATCATAGTATGTAATGAATATCGTGAAATTATGGATAATAGTTCCAGTTTATAGAATAAAACGCCAAGTTAGCGGAATAGATTGGATTAATAATTTCATTTTGGTAAGATGGTAAGGAGGGCTCACAAGTGGGGCTCTTTTATTTATAAGAAGGAGGACAACAGGATGATGAAAAGTTACAACAAGCGAATCAACGTGGAGAACAAGGCGTGCATAGGAGGTGAAATCTACTATGAACCGTAGAAATCCACTTGACAACCGCAGAGAAAAGCTGGTGAGTCAGCTGTTGACCCTGGGCGAAGAGAAAAGAACATTTCTTGACGCTTATTTTGACGTGCATAATCCTGAGCGTGTGCAGTTGGATAAGCAACTGATGGCATATACAGAGCGGGTGGAGCAGCTGCTTGCTGGGCCGGATGAACAACTCGGTTCCGTTGTGCTGATTGGCAGCAAAATTGAACTCGAGTATGTTGATTTTCATACATCGGATACGTTAACGATTGTGATGCCGGAGGAAGCAGATCCGGATGAAGGGCAGATTTCATTCCTTTCTCCTGTGGGACGTCAGCTGCTGCTGGGAGATAAGGGAGAAATGAGAGCCATCTCTACTCCTGCGGGTTCCATGAGGATACGTATAGCGGACATTCAATGGGCTTCCGAACAAAACTCGGAGCAGGTGCAGCATTCTGAGCAACTGGATGAACCGGGTGCGAACTCCATGAAAGGGTTGTCCCGGGGAGGTGCAGACCATGCACTTTAAAGAAACGGATCTGCCAGGCATCGGACGCAAATACTGGCTGCATACCCGCAGCGGAGAGCATCTTGTCATTGTTGTCCATAACGATGAGCGTCGTGATCTGTTCCATATGGAGTCAGGCGAGCACGCGGAAGAACTCGGAGATATGGTATCTCTCGTCACCCTTGACGATGATGAGGCTAGAGCTGTAGCGGCTATTGTTGGCGGCATGACGTATAAACCACAGTTCCAGAACGAACGGGAAGTCATGCTGGAAGGCCTGCTCATCGAGTGGCTTCGCATCGAACCTCACGCTGCCTGTGTCGGGAAGACCATAGGAGAGCTGAACATTCGGCAGGTGACCGGTGTGGCGATTCTGGCGGCGGTTGACAAGGAGAAGGAAAAGCAATTTAATCCGGGGCCGGAGTACGTTTTTACCAGCGGAGCAACGATTGTTGTTGCAGGTGAACGTGACCAGCTCAAGCAGCTCAAACAATGGTTGACCGATGGGCGGATGTAGCGTATGGATATGCTCATATTCGAAGTGGGGGTTGCCGTTGCGCTGATTACACTTACGGGATTAATATCTGCACGACTACGATTTTCGGTTATTCCATTTTACATTCTGATCGGTATGGCCGTTGGACCGCATGCACCACAGTTTGGCATTGTGGATTTACGATTTATCGAAAGCTCGTCTTTTATTGAATTTATGGGCAGGCTGGGTATTTTATTTTTATTATTTTATCTGGGTTTGGAGTTCTCGGTCTCCCGGCTGTTAAAATCGGGTAAAGCGATTCTCACCGGCGGCATATTTTATGTCGGCCTTAATTTTGTCTCTGGTCTGCTGCTGGGCTGGTTCATGGATCTGCCCCTTCAGGAAACGATGGTTGTGTGCGGCATTATGACGAGTTCTTCAACCGCTATCGTTGCCAAGGTACTCGTGGATCTGAAACGGACAGCCAATCCGGAGACCGAAATTATTATGGGCATGATTATGTTTGATGATCTGTTCATCGCTATTCACATCTCTATTCTGACTGGACTTGTGCTTAGCGGGGCGACTTCACTGGGTAGTGTACTGCTGGTATCGCTTTCTGCGTTGCTGTTTATTGTGCTGTTCCTGATTATCGGCAGGAAGAGTATTAAATATATAGATAAGGCGCTTAATATCAAGTCATCGGAGCTGTTTCTCCTAGCGATCATGACTTTGCTTTTCCTGGTGGCGGGCTTCTCGGAGACGCTGCATGTAGCCGAGGCCATTGGCGCGTTAATGATTGGACTTGTGCTTGGTGAATCGAGGCATGTCAGCCGGATTGAGCAGCAGATTATGCCGTTCAAGGACTTTTTCGGTGCCATATTTTTCTTCAGCTTTGGCTTGACCATCGAACCCTCCACCCTCGGCGGGGCGGTAGGTATGACCCTGATTGCGGTTGTTCTGACAATTCTGAGTAACTTCGGTGCAGGCATGATTGCAGGGAAAATGGCTGGAGTCTCGACCAAGGCATCATTAAATGTCGGCTTCACCCTGGTATCCCGCGGCGAGTTCTCGATCATTATGGCCAACATCGGTAAAGCAGGAGGGCTTATGGCTTCCATTCAGTCCTTTGCCGTATTATATGTGCTCATTCTCGCTGTACTTGGGCCTATTCTGACCAAAGAGTCTCCTAAGCTTTACGCGCGTTATGAAAGGATCAGGAATCGGACCAAGCAAAAGGAAGCAGGATAAGTATGACGAACATGATAAAGCAGGATAGTAGGCTCAGGTGTTAATACAGAGCTGAGACAGGCGTCACACTTGACTGGAGAGTTAGGTATCTCCCGAGTGTGGCGCTTTTTTATTGTGTTTGAAAGCAGGACTTTGGATGTGATTTTGCAGAAAAGGATTTAAAAATTTTAAATTTTATGTAAAATTATGTTATTGAATGTCGCTGCGTCCATGAGAATTGACATAACAACATAAGCGGAACAATTCATTTACATCTTGACGGATAACAGCTGGTCTCCAGATTGTTCTGTCATCGTAGTGGATTGCGCGAAATCTTTATTCAAATTCAAAATCATAAGGAGGAATAACCATGAGCAAGAAGAGTAGATTCCAGCGTCTCAGAAGGTCCGCCGCAGGTATGTTGCTTGGCCTGGTCTTGTTTGCCCTGCCGGCATCTGCAGCCTGGAACGATACATATCAGGGATATGCTACGTACACAGGCTCCGGATATTCAGGTGGTGCTGTGCTGCTTGATCCGATTCCGGCGGATATGAAGATTACCGCACTCAACCCATATCAGCTCAATTATAATGGAGTCAAAGCTGCTTTAGCTGGAGCTTATCTTGAGGTACAGGGTCCCAAAGGAAAGACCGTAGTATACGTTACGGATCTGTACCCGGAAGGAGCAAGCGGGGCATTGGACCTCTCGCCTAACGCTTTCAACCAGATTGGTGATCCTCAGGCGGGTAAGATTGATATCAGCTGGAAAGTTGTCAAAGCTCCGATTGAAGGGAACGTTTCCTATCGGATCAAGGAAGGCAGCAGTCAGTGGTGGGCGGCCATTCAGGTTCGACATCATAAGTATCCGGTGCTGAAGTTTGAAGTGAAACAGAAGGATGGCACCTGGCTTAATCTCGAAAAACAGGATTATAATCATTTTCTGGGCACGGGGTTGGGTAAGGAAGAATTAAGTATTCGGATCACCGATATTCGTGGTAAAGTGGTGTATGACACCATTCCGGCACTGCCGAACGACGGATCAGGCGGTGCATACATCGTTCCGGGTAACGTGCAGTTCCCGGATTAAATAAAATGTGGCATCAAAATAAGTATGATCATAGATGAGTCTTAAAGTCGTACATGGTACGGCTTTTTTGATGTAGAAAAAGGAGCGTACATATGCGAGAAAGCTTGCCTTCTTATAGAACAACACATTTATATTGGAAGCAGTATCAGTCATTTTTTCCGGAAGAAGTCAGGTTGGATGAAAACACCTGCCCTGAGGAAGAGTGGTGGGAAAGCCATGGGATTTATCTACATATTGACCGATTACCTGTTGCAGACTCCCCTATCAAAATACTGTTTATTCATGGCGCTGGGGGAAATGGCAGGTTACTCGCTCCTTATGCACGTATGCTGCAGCAACATGGATACGAGGTTATATCACCTGATCTGCCGCCTTACGGTCTAAGCTACGCACTGCATGGCACGCGGATGAACTATGAGTTATGGATCACATTGTTAGATACTCTTATGGAGAGGGAGTACAAGAAAGATGGCAAACCTTTCGTTGTATTGGGCAGCAGCATTGGAGGAATGTTGGCTTATCATGCCAGTGGAAGGAACAAACTTGTGAAGGGATTAATTGCAACAACATTTGTAGATACGAGTGATCCCGATGTGCGTGATCAACTTGCTCCGAATCGGTTGGTCAGTCGTGTAGGTAAACGCATAATGGATCTTTTTCCTGTTGTATTAGATGCTGTACGAATCTCGGTTAAACGGGTTTCTCGAATGGATCTGATTACGAACAACAAGGATCTAACCCGTCTCATTATGAATGATCCAAAGGCGGCGGCTACGCCTGTGCCTCTGGAATTATTAAGAACTTTCTTGAATAAAACGCCAGAAGTGAGCCCGGAACAATTCAATCAGTGCCCGGTTTTGCTGGTTCATCCTGAGATGGACCCGATGACCCCGTTAGCGTTCAGTCAAGCTTTCTATGATCGATTGACCGTGGATAAGGAGCTTGTCATTTTGGAGGGAGCAGGCCACTTTCCAATAGAGCAACCAGGCTTGAGGCAATTGCAGGAAGCTGTTCTGCGATTTTTGCAAAAAATTAAATAACATCGTTAACATCCCTTACTTGTGGAATGAACATTCAGTGACTTCAGGTCAAGTAAACCGACGTATGGGGTAATCATAAATAGAGAAGAGTATGAGAATAACCTATCACATGTCACATCATTCCATTTTCAAGAAAGGCAGGGATCAGCATGAAAGCTATTGTGATTGATGCATTTGGCGGGCCCGAACAATTAAAGGAAAAGGAGGTGCAGAAGCCGGCGTGTGGTGTGAATCAGGTATTGATCCGCACACATGCCACTTCTGTAAATCCAGTGGACTTTAAAATAAGACAAGGCCACTTGAAAGAAGCAGCAGACCAATTGCCCATGATTCTGGGCGGAGACGTAGCAGGAGCTGTGGCTGAGGCCGGTTCAAACGTTACCCGTTTCAGAGAAGGGGATCGCGTATTCGCTCGGCCCCGGCAATTCGGAACCTATGCAGAATACGTTGCTGTTGATGCGGATATCGTTGCGCGTATACCTGAGCAGCTCAGCTTCGAGGAAGCAGCAGCGATTCCACTCGCTGCAATGACAGCCTGGCAAGCGCTGGTGGATCATGGTCGATTAGGCAAGGGACAGAAGGTGCTTATCCATGCGGGTGCAGGAGGCGTAGGCACATATGCGATTCAGATCGCCAAGTCTTTGGGAGCCGAGGTGGCTTCGACCGCAAGTGCAGCGAATGAAGAGCTGCTTCGCTCGTTGGGTGTGGACCATTTTATTAACTATAAGGAACAGGATTTCTCGCAAGTTCTCTCAGGTTATGATGTCGTTCTGGATACGATGGGCGGCGACATTCAGCGCGATAGCTTCAAGGTGTTGAAATCCGGAGGGCGTCTCGTTTCACTGGTGGAACAGTCGGATGAGAAGCTGGCAAAGGAAGCTGGTGTGACGGGCAGTGTATTTATGATGGAACCTAAGGGGGATCAGCTTGAACAGCTGGCCGAGCTTGCGGCCGCAGGGAAGCTGAAATCTATTATTGATGAGACATATCCGTTAACAGAACAAGGCTTGCGTGATGCCCACCAAAAAAAGTGAATCCCATCATACGCGGGGCAAGCTGGTGATTACAGCAGATTAATCGGATATTGATAGCTCGTAATCGTAACCGGCAAGTCGAAGCTGTTGGTTGCACGCTCAAATATGCATACAAGTTAAACGAACGATGATCGTCAATCTGAAGATCATGGCCGTTCTCCACACAGGAGAGCGGCTTTTTATATTTACAATTGCATATTCACCATTACATAACATTGAGATATAATAGGGGAAATTTATTCCATTCTGCATAAGAGGTGAGACGTATGACCAACGAAATTATACAAGCCATTCAAGTGTTAAAAGAGAAGAAATGGGTTGATCTTACGCATACTTTTGGCCCTGCATCTCCGCATTTCTCTGCTTTTGATGCTGCACAGTTTGATACGCTGTTTAACCATGATCAAGGTTTCTTTGCCCAGAGCTTCAAGTTCCCTGGACAATATGGCACGCATCTGGATGCACCGATTCACTTTGTGCGCGATACACGTTATCTCGATGAATTGGGACTCAAAGAGCTGGTGCTGCCGCTCGTTGTGATTGACCAATCTGGCGCTGTTGAGAGCAATCCCGATTTCACCTTGGACGTAGAGCATATCCTTGAATTTGAGCAGGAGCATGGCCGGATCGAAGAAGGCAGCTTCGTGGCCCTGCGGACCGACTGGAGCAAGCGCTGGCCAAGCCATGAGGACTTTGACAACAAGGATGCTGAAGGTAATAGTCATGCACCGGGATGGTCTGTTGCTGCGTTAACCTTCCTGTTTGAAGAACGCCATATCAAAGCCATCGGGCATGAAACGTTTGATACAGATGCTGCGGTAGATTATCAAAAAAATGGGGCTCTGCTTGCCGAATATTACGTACTGGCTCAGGATACATATCAGGTAGAATTGTTAACCAATCTGGATCAGGTTCCCGCCAAAGGAGCCGTAATTTTCAACATTGTTCCGAAAGCGGAGAAAGCATCCGGATTTCCCGTTCGCTCGTTTGCAATTCTGCCTTAATCATGGAAAAAGCTATAAGCTGTTTTAAAACATGTAATTGAATCCAGGGAGGCTTATTGGGCCTCCTTATAGTGCGCCCGGCACGGGCGATAACTTGGCGGTGAAAGTCCGCTACAGGCTTGGCAGTAGGAACTGTTAGCCAAGGGCAAGGGTGTCCGTCG
>NZ_JACHKG010000038.1:0-48256 GCF_014203995.1 Paenibacillus sp. JGP012
TTAGGCATGCCGCCAGCGTTCGTCCTGAGCCAGGATCAAACTCTCCAATAAAGTATTGAAAAGAGCGATTAGCTCATTTTGAATCTGACGAGATTGTTAATCTCATTGTTGATCTTGCAAGCAAGATCATTACTCACTCGTTGTTCAGTTTTCAAAGATCAAACTTCGTTTTTTGTCACCATTTTGTCTCAGCGGCGACTTTTATAATATATCATACTTCGTTTGTTTTGGTCAAGCTTTTTTTGAAATTATTTTTTGAAGTTCTTATTGAACTTCATTCATTTCAGTCAAAGCCTGAATCCAAGCAAGCAAAGCAACGAGATATAATGTACCATATAATTTCCCTAATAGTCAACTATGCAAACAAAGAAATTTTCAATCCTAATAAAAGCCCTACACCCGGCAGACCCAAAACCGTAACGGTACCTATCGTAGCAGGGTTTAAAGGTATATACATCCCTGTTATCCATCCTGAATAATTCACAACATATATGCCCGCAGCAGCCATCACTAGATGAACTCCAATTGACGTAAAGACCGATAAGCCCAACCTCTTCCTGAACAGGATAACAACAAGTGCCAGCAGAGACGCAACTAGTACACTCCCCAGAATTACAGTCTTCATAAAACCCACCTCCAGTTATAGTCGTCTGCTCCCAACTGCACAGTGTCACATGCTGACTTTCCGTTCGATGACCTCCTCCTGCACTCCACTCAATCGTTTCGCCTGCTTCAAATGAATCTGGTACTTTCGTTCTGCCGCTTCAAGTACATAGATTGCATAATCAATCTCATCTTTCCCAAGAGCATATTCGAACTGCTTCATCGCCCGCTCCCACTCCTGTCTCGCCTTCTCCACATCCGCATATACTTGAGACTGCTCCTCCTCAAGCTGCCGACTTTCCCTCTTCCCCTTTTCCCCTAGTCTCCGTACTTTTTGCCACATTAACATCAGTGTTCCCTCCCCCATATCATCCATATAGCACACTTTCATACATATCAAGGAAGGGACAAACTTAGAACTTGGACATCCGAATTAATAACAAAAAAAAGAGAGAGCACTTGGCCCTCTCTTGAAGATGATACTATGCTTTTTTTAAAAAAATAATACGAAGTTCTCTCATTTATACTGAAATCACGTAATGAACATCAGCGCATTTCCCTGCGCCCTTCCAACGCCTTCGAGAGTGTAACCTCATCCGCATACTCCAGATCTCCGCCCACAGGCAGTCCATGGGCAATACGGGTTACACTGATTTCAAACGGACGCACCAGACGGGAAATGTACATCGCCGTTGCTTCACCCTCGATATTCGGATTGGTTGCCAAAATCAACTCTTTGACACGCTCATCACTCAATCGGGTTAACAGCTCTTTCAAACGTATATCGTCCGGGCCAATCCCCTCCATCGGAGAGATTGCGCCCTGCAGCACGTGATAATACCCATCGAATTCCTTGGTGCGCTCCATAGCCACAAGATCCTTCGAGTCTTGAACTACACAGATTACCGATACATCTCTCGACTTATCCTGACAGATCCGGCAAGGGTCTGTATCCGTAATATTACAGCACACAGAACAGTAATGAAGATTACGCTTCACACTGACGAGTGCCTTGGCAAAATCAATAACGTCATCTTCCTTCATGTTAAGCACATGAAAAGCTAAACGCGCCGCTGTCTTCGGCCCCACACCCGGCAGACGGGTAAAGGCATCAATCAGCTTGGCTATCGGTTCAGGATAGTGCAATCGGTTGTGTCTCCTTTGGACAGGATCAGTTCAAATTAAAACAGTCCCGGAATTTTCATGCCGCCTGTGAATTTACCCATATCCTGATTTGCAATTTCATCAGCCTTGGTCAAAGCATCATTCACCGCAGTCATGACAAGGTCTTGAAGCATTTCAACATCATCCGGATCAACAGCTTCCGGCTTGATTGTAATAGAAAGCAATTTTTTATGGCCATTCACTTCAGCTGTTACCACACCGCCGCCAGAAGTCCCTTGAACTGTTTTGTCTGCGAGTTCTTCTTGAGCCTTCAGCATTTGCTCCTGCATTTTCTTCACTTGCTTCATCATTTGGTTCATGTTATTCATATCCGTCATCTCCTTTAATATAGTTATCTCAAATTATACACACTGCATTCAGACGTACTACTCTTTAATAACTACAAGATCCTCACCAAATAGCTGGATCGCCTCATCAATCCAAGGTTGCTTATCGCCTGAACCCCCGTCTTCATGCTCAGGTTCAAGCTTAAAGTCCTCCTTTGGCGCATCAGTAGCTCCTTCCATCGCTCCCGTCCAATCCCTGAGCATCATCGTCACAAGCCGTGCCGGACGCCCAAGTTGCTCAGAAAGCACACGCTCAATAACATCACGATTGGCCTGCTTCTCCGTTGTTTCACGGTGGATGTTGTTTTTAAAAGCAACCAGCACATTGTCATCAAGCAGTGATACCGGCTCTCCATCCATAAACCAGGCATGCACCGTGACCTTTTCCTCTTTGACACGCTGCAGAATTTGACTCCACTTTTTGCTGATCTCCGCGAACTCGGGAGACCCCTTGCGCGCAACATATTGATCCAGATGTGCCGGCAGCTTCGCCGGAGCATTAGATCTGGACATTGGCGCACGCGATGCCGGCCTGGAGGGAGCACTTGATGCAGCCTCTCCACCAGACAGACCGCTTTTGAGTGCCCGATCCAGCTTTTTCTCAAGCTCGGCCAACTGCTGCTTGAGTCGGTTAATCTCTCCGCTATCCACCGCTGTCGATGGAGAGGATGCTCCTGCCGCTGCGGCTGCCCCGCCCGAAGGCGGGATACTACACAGTTTAAGCAGCGCGACCTCAAATAATGTCTGCGGCTGAACTGCATATTTCATCTCGCTTTGATACCGATTCAGCGTATCAATCATCTGGAACAGCTGTTCCTTGGTGAATGATTCCGCCATATCTCGAAATGATTCAGGATTCAGCACCCGATCCGTCAGCTTGTCCGCATCCGGCACCATCTTGATCATCAGCAAATCCCGGAAATAATACAGCAGGTTCTCCATACATTTGTCTGCACTTTTGCCTTCATGCATAAAGCCTTCGATCATCTGCAGGATATGGCCGACATCCCCTTTAAGCAAGGAAGCGGCCAGCTTGGCGAATTGCTCCGAAGCAATGCCACCGGTCATATCCATAACCTGTTGATATGTCACTCGTCCATCGGTGAATGAAGAGATTTGATCAAGCACGCTTAGCGCGTCCCTCATCCCCCCATCCGATAACCGAGCAATGTACTGCAGTGCATCATGATCCGCTTCCATGCCTTCCTGTTCACAGATCAAAGCCAGTCTGGCTGTCTGCTCCTCCAAAGATACACGGCGAAAATCAAATCGCTGACACCGTGATATAATGGTCGCTGGCAGACGATGCGGTTCAGTTGTTGCCAAAATAAACATCACATGCGGCGGCGGCTCTTCCAATGTTTTGAGCAAAGCATTGAACGCTTCTGTCGTCAACATATGCACTTCATCAATAATATAAACCTTCTGCCGCACTTCGGTCGGGGCATATTTCACCTTTTCCCGAAGATCACGGATTTCCTCAACACCCCGATTGGATGCAGCATCAATCTCCTGCACATCCATCACAGCGCCGCTCGTTATTCGGCGGCAAGCCTCACATTCGTTACAAGGCTCCGTTGCAGGTCCACGCTCACAGTTTACAGCTTTGGCCAATATTTTGGCGGCACTTGTCTTGCCCGTTCCTCTGGGCCCGCTAAACAAATAGGCATGGGAAGTTCGCTGTTCACGAATCGCATTCTGCAAAGTCTGAATAATGTGCTGTTGTCCCACCATATCCTGGAACGACTGAGGACGCCACGCCCGGTATAACGCGATATGCTCCATGATGCGTTACCTTCCTTCCACTTCGCATTCGAGTCCGTTGTCGTCACCCCATTATACTATATTCCAGAGTGATTCCAAACTCTATCTGACTGATTTCATACGCATTTTAACATTAACATATCAAAAAAGACCCCTGCATTCATACGCTGCAAAGGTCTCTACATTTAAAAGATTAAGCCGTGCACCTGTTATCGATAATTGCGATCCAAGCGGCACCCCTGAACAACAGCTCGGGCTAGGCAACCCTCCGGCACAAGAGTGGTCTCACTTATGGCTGCTTCCTTCCGGACCTGACCAGGTTCATGAGTACTCATTGCGGAGGACCCAACCGTCAACACCGCGTTCAGGGACCAAACCTCACATCGACAAAACCTCTAACAGGAATTCAACCTCGCTATAGCGGATTGCGAGTTACAGGGCACCGCTACCTCCCCATCTAGCACGGTAAGAAATAGTATAACGTAAGCTTGTCATAATTGCAACCGGCAGCAAATGGAACACGTTTTACTCCAAAAATTTATAAAAAATAAAAAACCCCCGCCATAAGGCAGAGGTCGTTGGATGCAATAATTAGACAATCCGTTAGGATTGATTCTATTAGATGCCGTATTTCTTTTTGAAACGATCCACACGGCCGCCAGCATCGATAAACTTCTGTTTACCTGTGAAGAACGGATGGCACGCGGAGCAAATCTCTACACGAAGTCCGTCTTTAACGGAACCAGTCTCAAACGTATTACCGCATGCGCAGGATACTTGACCGATCGTGAATTTAGGATGAATTGCTTCTTTCATTACCTTTCACCTCTTTCCGCCCTGAGCCTCAAGCGGACCCAGAGTAAATGGCACAACACAGCAGATTATAACACGGCATAAAGCTGGTTGCAATCTAATTCATTCAAGAGGTGATCAGCTTTTTGGGACGAGCCATCCCTGCTGGTGGAACATGAGTGTACGAGCCAATCACGACATCTGGCAGTTCTTCTGCAAAGATCTCCAGCATCTGCTTCATCCCCAGAATGTCACCCTGTGCCGGCGGAATCAACTCCAGATAACTCTCCGGATCAATATTCAGATTGCGCATCTGAATCAGGCGCAGGTTGGTGCGGCGCGCAAATTCAATCATCGCTTCAATCTCTTCCTCCCGGTCCGTTACACCCGGGAAGATCAAATAGTTGATGGATGTATACACGCCTTGCTCCGCTGCATATTTCATGGACTTCTCTACATTAGCCAGCGTGTAACCACGAGGTTTGTAGTACGCATTATAATGATCGTCCAGCGCACTGATTGTACTTACACGCATCAGATCAAGACCCGCATCTACAATGCCACGGATATGATCGTTCAGTCCGGCATTGGTATTAATGTTGATATACCCCATATCGGTAATCGAGCGCACTTCCCGAATTGCCTCAATAATGAGCTTGGCCTGCGTGGAAGGTTCGCCTTCACATCCCTGTCCAAAGCTGATAATCGACTCAGGGGTTTTCAGATGCTCCAGCATAACCTCTACAATCTCATCTACACGCGGGCGGAAGTTCATACGTGTCTGCGGGGATACAAAGCCGCTGTCATCCGGTTGCTCTGAAATACAGCCGAAGCAGCCAGCGTTACAGGAGTAAGATACCGGCACGCCACCTTCCCAGCGATTCAAGAACGTATTGGAAGAAGTCAGACATTCATAACCTAGTGCACAGTTCGACAAGTGGGTATACAGACGATTCTCCGGGTATTGTTCGGTCAAACGCTTCACGCCAGAACGCACATCATCACGATCACAGTTCATCGGATTCCATTTGTCCGGAGTATCTGACTGCGAAGCTGTAACGTAGAAGCCTCCATCTTTCCATACGACAGCCGAATATCCAAACAGCGGCAGCTTGTACTCTTTATCCGTCTTTACATAACCAGGCAGACATAAACGGGTAAAGCCTTGCGGAAGCAAAGCTCCAACCGCCTGTGTACCACTCGGCATCGGCATCATCTCACCCGTGTCGGGGTCCATACCAATGGGACGGGTACTTGGAAGACCAACCAACGTTGCACCATCCGGCAGAGGAATCAACTCATCCTCCATAATCTCGACGATCATATCTCCACTACGAGCAAGCCCGTACAGGGAAGGATGATCAAATACATTACCTTTTTCATCTGCGTATACTAAATACATGATGTTCTCCTCACATCTATTAGGTTAAACCTGACGACAAGTGTTCTATTCAACGTTAATTCGATGTTCCTGAAGTAGCAGTTTGTCTTGGCGAGAGGCGAGTTGTTGTTGTTCCCGAGTTGCTGGAGGGACTGTTGCCAGCCGCATCAAAAGCTGCAAGGAACTCGGCATTTGTTTTGCTATTGCGCAGCTTTTTCAGGAATCCTTCAACGAAATCGTGGGAATCATTCATATTTTTGCGAATCGCCCAGATGGTATCCAGTTCTTCCTTACTCAGCAGCACCTCTTCACGACGCGTACCGGAACGGCGAATATCTATCGCAGGGAAGATACGACGTTCAGCCAGCTTACGATCCAGATGAAGCTCCATATTTCCCGTACCTTTAAATTCTTCATAGATAATGTCATCCATACGTGAGCCCGTATCAATCAGCGCTGTAGCCAAAATAGTCAAGCTGCCGCCTTCCTCCACATTACGGGCGGAGCCGAAGAAACGCTTCGGACGGTGGAATGCCGCCGGATCAATACCACCACTCAGCGTACGACCGGATGGCGGAATAACCAGGTTATACGCACGGGCCAAACGAGTAATGCTATCGAGCAGAATAACAACATCCTTCTTTGCCTCAACCAAACGCAGCGCACGTTCCAATACCAGTTCCGCAACCTTGATATGATTCTCAGGCAGCTCATCAAATGTGGAAGCCACAACTTCCCCTTTTACCGAACGAGACATATCCGTTACTTCCTCTGGGCGTTCATCAATCAACAGGACAAATAGTTCAATTTCTGGATTGTTAGTTGAGATGCTGTTGGCAATTTCTTTGAGGAGAAGCGTTTTACCCGCTTTGGGAGGTGCTACGATCAATCCACGCTGTCCCAGCCCTACCGGGGCAAGCACATCCATAATACGTGTGGACAAGTGGCTCGGGGATGTTTCAAGAATCAGTTTCTTCTGCGGATACAGTGGGGTTAATGCCGGGAAGTGAAGTCTCTCCGCAGCTGCTGATGGATTCTCACCATTCACAGCATTGACTTGCAATAAACCGAAATATCTTTCGTTTTCTTTAGGCGTTCTGCATTTGCCTGACACCAGGTCACCCGTTCTAAGATCGAACTTGCGAATCTGTGAAGCCGAGATATAGATGTCTTCTGTACTTGGCAGATAATTGATCGGCCTCAGGAAACCGTACCCTTCAGGTAAAATCTCAAGCACGCCTTCCATAAACATCAGACCGCTTTGTTCCGCTTGTGCACGGAGGATGGCAAAGATTAATTCTTTCTTTTTGAGGGTACCGTAATAAGGAATCTGGTATTTTTTCGCCAGCTTATAGAGGTCCGTTAGTTTCATTTCTTCCAAATCGGAAATTTGTAGATCCATATAATAACCACCTATTCAATTAATGAGTCCGTGAAATGGATAGTTTCGTCAGTTATTTCAGCTAGAGAGCGATTCTGACCCCAATCTCTTCTGTCCATTGTACGGAATGTAACCGTTATAATGCAAATACTTGTCTTTATGTGTAAGTTTCCGGGTGGAATGGCCATAACATGGCATGATCCTGTAATGAGTGAACTCCTAACATGGGGCGATCGATCCGGGAAGACCGGCTATGGAGCGCAGGTTCAAACAAATCCGGGGATTGGAGAAAAGGAATGATTTTCATAAACTTATATAAGGAAATGATGTTCTTAAAGCCATATGATGTTTATTTCAAAAAAAGACCCTCGGAACAAGATATCCATCAAGTTCTATCCTATCCGAAAGAGACTTCAAAATCTATTAGAATAGTTTACCCCATTCGATTACAGGTTATGCAGCACCGCTAAAAAACACGCCTCTGGCGTATGATAAACGATGCTGCCCCATAAAAAAACGTTATTCGGTTTCCCGCCATACGTCCGCACCAAGCAGACGCAGATTGGTTACCAGATGATCGTAACCACGATCAATAAATTCAACACCTGTAACCTCCGTAACACCTTCATTCACGGTAAGTCCCGCAATGACCAGTGCCGCGCCCGCACGAAGATCAGACGCTTTGACTTTGGCCGCATTCAGGGAACTGCCTTCAATAATCGCTGAACGGCCTTCCACACGAATTTTGGCACCCATCCGTACAAGCTCTGGCACATGTTTGAACCGATTGCTGTATACAAAATCACTCAGTACACTTACACCCGTTGCCTGTGTCAGTACACTAGTCATCGGTGATTGCAGATCGGTTGGAAACCCCGGATATACAAGTGCCTTTACATCCACATGGTTATATTTAGGCTGTCCGATTACACGAATGCTTTCATCCAGCTCCTCAATACCTACACCCATCTCCAGCAGCTTGGCTGTTAAAGCCTCCAGATGTTTGGGAATGACATTATCAATCAGGACATCTCCGCGCGTTGCCGCAGCAGCAATCATATACGTGCCTGCCTGAATTCTGTCAGGGATAATAGAATGGCGGCACCCCTTGAGCTCCGACACCCCTTCAATGCGAATGGTTTCTGTTCCTGCACCCTTGATGCTCGCACCCATAGAGTTCAGGAGTGTTGCTACATCTATAATCTCAGGCTCTTTAGCCGCGTTTTCAATAATTGTAGAGCCTTTGGCACGTGTGGCCGCCAGCATAATGTTAATCGTTGCACCGACACTGCTTACATCCAGATATATTTTAGCTCCCCGCAGCTCTTTGGCATGCAGGTGGATAGAGCCATGTTCATTGGTTACCGTTGCGCCAAGCGCTTCAAACCCTTTGATATGCTGATCAATCGGACGAGGCTCAAAATTACAGCCCCCGGGCAAACCTATTGTTGCTTCCTTAAAACGCCCAAGCAGTGCGCCCATCATATAATACGAAGCACGCAGCTTCTTCACCGGGCCATTTGGCATCGGAATGGATTTGATATCGGAAGGATCAATTTTCATCTGACTGCCTTCCCAGGTTACACGTGCTCCGAGTTCCTCCAAAATTTCCGCATATACTGCCACGTCACTAAGTAACGGCAAGTTATCCAACACGACCTCAGACTCGGCAAGCAATGCTGCAGGAATAAGCGCGATGGCGCTGTTTTTGGCGCCGCTTATGGTTACAGTTCCCTGTAACGGACGTCCGCCGCTAATCATTAGTTTTTCCATAAAGCTTAATGTCCCCCTACGTGTTTTGCAGCCGATGAACGGCAATACGTGCTGATGGCTAACGATGTAGAAATAAGGTGTGAAAATGGAAAGACACCGGCTAGGCGGTGTTCTTCCATTTCACAGTATGGAACTGGTAAAGATAAATTACGCTTTGTTGTTGGAACCAAACTCACGGATTTTACCTTTAACGGTTTCTTTGATCGCTTCACGGCCTGGTACGATGAACGTACGTGGATCGTAAGCGTCTGGTTTTGCTGCAAGCACTTCACGAACTGCTTTGGTGAACGAGATTTGGTTCTCTGTGTTCACGTTAATTTTGGAAGTACCCAGGGAGATTGCTTTATCGATATCGTGCTTAGGAATACCAGTACCACCGTGCAGTACGAGTGGAACTTGAACCGCGTCACGAACTTCTTCCATTTCTTTGAAGCCCAGGTTAGGCTCGCCGTGGTAAGGACCATGCACGGAACCAAGAGCTGGCGCCAATGTGTCGATACCTGTTTCTTTAACGATACGGATACACTCGTTCAGGTCAGCATACATGATACCGCCGATAACGTCGTCTTCCTGTCCGCCTACAGTTCCTACTTCAGCTTCTACGGAAACACCTTTAGCGTGTGCATACTCAACCACTTTTTTAGTCATTTCGATGTTCTCATCAATCGGGTGGTGGGAACCGTCGATCATAACGGAAGTAAAGCCAGCATCGATCGCTTCTTTACATTTGTCGAAGCTTGAACCGTGGTCCAGGTGAATGGCAACTGGTACAGTAATTTTCATGTCATGCAAGAGTCCTTCTACCATTTTAACAACAGTAGTAAAGCCGCCCATGTGACGCGCTGCACCTTCGGATACGCCCAGGATTACCGGGGATTTCTCTTCTTCAGCGGCAGCAAGAATCGCTTGAGTCCACTCAAGGTTGTTAATGTTGTATTGACCAACTGCGTATTTTCCTTCAAGTGCTTTGTTCAACATGTCTGTCATAGATACTAATGGCATGGTTTCAATCCTCCTAGGGGTTTGGGTTGTGTCTATGGTTTTTAGCCGAAATCACATACGGGCTTATTATACCACATCCCATGTCAAATACTAAACAAGCATTTGCAAAAATGCTGTGCTTTGCAGCACAGTTTTCAGAGACACAGCAGGATTTCGGTCCCATTTCCAATATTCCCCGCAAAAACAGGTGAAATACCCCAGTTTTCTATGATTCGACACAAAACGAAACATCATTAATAATTGACGCAAAAAAATCCTGTATCTACAGGATTTAGCTGCACTTGTTGGCAGCACCATTGCGAAGCTGCATATTGACGGCTACACGCATCTCATCAATATCAAACGGTTTCGTAAAATGCATGAGCGCACCCAGATCGGTAGCTTCCTTGATCATATCCAGTTCTCCATACGCCGTCATCATAATGACTTTGATCTCCGGGTCAATCTCCTTGATATGTTTCAGAATTTCAAGCCCGTCCATCCCCGGAATTTTCATGTCCAGCAGAACCAGATCCGGCTTGTCCCTGTTAACGATCTCAAGTGCAATTTTGCCATTCGCCGCCTGAAATGTGTTGTATCCTTCGCTGCTGAACACTTCCATGAGTAGAATTCGAATACCATTTTGGTCATCGACAATCAGAACTTTTTTATCTTCCACGCTGTAACCTCCTAGAATTAGGAAAGCATATACACATAACATCTGGATAACTATCCCATAGTCGTCATGATAAGTATTCTACCTCTTCCATTGAAATCCTTCTATTATCTCAAATCATTTCCATAAAAATCCTGTTGTCACATAAAACCTCTTCCTCTAAAATCCTCCCATTCAAACCTCTTCTTCTAAAATCCTCTCATTCAAACCTCTTCTTCTAAAATCCACTCATTCAAGCCTCTTCTTCTAAAATCCTCTCATTATCTAAAAAATAACAACTAAGCAATTTAAGACACGTTTATGCCATAAAACAAAAAGATGCTTCCGCCGCCGCTGCTGGCGGCTGAAAGCATCCTTCTTCGCTTGATTTTCCAATAAAACAAAACAATTATTTCTCCGCATTCTCCAGAGAAGCTTTCACGAACTCACGGAACAACGGTTGCGGACGGTTTGGACGGGAAGTAAATTCCGGGTGGAATTGTACAGCCAGGAACCATGGGTGTCCTGGAAGTTCCACGATCTCAACCAGACGTCCATCCGGTGATGTACCGGAAATAACGAGGCCGGCTTTTTCAATCGCTTCACGATATTCGTTGTTGAACTCGTACCGGTGACGATGTCTCTCATACACCAGTTCATCATCATAACAAGCCATCGCGAGCGAACCTTCCTGAAGCTTGCAAGGGTACAGACCCAGACGCATCGTTCCGCCCAGATTTTCGATATCTTTCTGCTCAGGCAGCAGATCGATTACCGGGAATTCCGTAGCCGGGTTGATCTCGGAGCTGTTAGCACCGTTCAAGCCCACGATGGAGCGTGCATATTCAATAACGGAAACCTGCATCCCCAGACAGATACCGAAGAATGGAATGTTTTTCTCACGAGCATAACGAATTGCCGATACTTTACCTTCAATACCACGGTCACCGAAGCCGCCTGGTACGAGAATACCGCCAACGCCATGCAGCATGTCGCCTACGTTCTCATCCGTAATATCCTCAGAAGGAACCCAGCGGATTTTCACATCTGCATTGGATGCAAATCCCGCATGTGAAAGCGACTCGACAACGCTCAGATACGCGTCATGCAGCGCTACATATTTACCAACGATTGCAATCTCAACCGTACGCTCCAGCTTGCTGATCCGGTTCACCAGACCTTCCCACTCGCTCATATCCGGCGCAGGAGTGGTCAGCTTCAGGTGGTTAACCACGATCTCATCCAGACCTTCTTCACGAAGGTTAAGCGGCACTTCATACAGCGTGCTTGCATCACGGCATTCCACTACAGCATTCTCGTCGATGTCACAGAAGAGTGCAATTTTGGCTTTCATATCTTTGGACAATTCGTATTCCGTACGGCACACGATCACATTAGGCTGAATACCGATGCTGCGTAGTTCCTTAACGCTGTGCTGTGTCGGTTTTGTTTTTACTTCGCCAGCAGCCTTGATATATGGAATCAATGTAACGTGGATGTACATTACGTTGTCACGGCCTACATCGCTCTTGATCTGACGAATAGCTTCAAGGAATGGCAAGCTTTCGATATCGCCTACGGTACCGCCGATCTCTGTAATAACGACATCCGAACCCGCTTCACGTCCAGCGCGGAATACACGCTCTTTGATCTCGTTGGTGATGTGCGGAATAACTTGAACCGTACCGCCCAGGTACTCTCCACGGCGCTCTTTGCTGATTACGGAAGAGTACACTTTACCTGTCGTGACGTTGCTGTTTTTGGAGAGGTTGATGTCGATAAAACGCTCGTAGTGACCCAGATCCAGGTCCGTCTCTGCGCCATCATCGGTTACAAACACCTCACCATGCTGATAAGGACTCATCGTTCCCGGGTCAATGTTGATGTATGGATCGAATTTCTGAATTGTTACTTTGAGTCCTCTGTTCTTCAGCAATCTGCCCAGCGAGGCTGCTGTAATCCCTTTGCCCAGGGAGGACACAACTCCGCCCGTCACGAAAATATACTTTGTCACTGTTATTACCCTCCTAATATAAGTACAGAAATTCAGGCGATATATGGTGTTATCGTAACCCGTTTCTCAGGTAATCATCGTGAAAAAGAGCAATGGCAGAAATTAACTGCATCTGCGGACTACCCTTTCCAGCGAAGACGGTTTAACTACACACATTCCTTGGCATAAATAACGCAAACTTTCCGGGAGCCTTCATCCTTGCTTGTCCTCAAGCCGGGTCTCTTCGGCAGGTTCCATTTCCTTGTTTGAACATACAAAAAAAACAGGCCCAAAAGATTTGGCCGGGAGCAGTCGGAAAAGTAATCGTTTGGCATCATTCTGCCTCTAAAAATACAAAAAGAAAGTACTCCCGCAGGACGGGGCACTTTCTCTAAAAAACATAAATATATTCTCGCTCATTCATAAGCCCATGCAATAGTTTACCCGTTACCCCGTCCGCTGTCAAGGCTGACTGTTCGGGAAAAAACGGGTAACCATTGGTCATCAAAAAGGACTAGCGAACATCGGAATCGTCGTCAAATTCATCCTCGTCTTCAGACTCTTCATCGTCTTCGTCCAGGTCTTCATCTTCCAGATCATCATCTTCAACCAGCACTTCTTCTTCGCTGTCGTCTTCATCAAAGATGTCATCATCATCGTCATCGTCTTCATCTTCGTCCTGATCATCATCTGTGCTGTCGAAGTCTTCGTCACTGTTGTAGCTGTCGTCCTCTTCACCGAAGTCTTCGTCTTCCAGATCATCATCTTCATCGTTGATGATACGTGGACGCTTCGCACCCGTCATGGAATCTTCTGTTCCAGCAACCGGATACCAGCGTTTCAATCCCCAAAGACTTGTACCGACGCAAGCAAAACGGCCATCGATATTAATTTCGGTATACAGCTGGGCGATATACTCGTTGATCTCTTCATCCGTCATTCCGCGCTGCTTTGCTACCTCATTCATCAAATCCCGGTAGTAATACGGCGTATTAGCCGCTTTCAGCACCATAAAGGCCAGATCCACCAAAGGAATCTCTCTTACCTTTTCTTTATCAATTTTCAAATTGAGCGAGGTACTCACTGAAGACACTTCCTCTCACACATAATTCACTTTATATCCCTGCAAACTGGAACGTTACGTATAACATATCCATTAACAAACCTAAGTAAAACCTATTTAGCGTTAAAAAGCAAGTTTTTCTGTAAGCATGTCCCATATTTGCAGAGCTATGCTTCCCCCCTCTTTTGCACGCTGCTCATTTTAAAGGCCGGAATGCATGAATTGCCATATGTTTCTCAACCATGATTGGAGCATAGAACCGTTATTTCAACGTGATTCATATGTAAAAGACGGAGTCCCCTCCGCCTTCTGACTGTATACCCTCGTAGGATTGCTCCTCACCAGGTTCCCCGCAAGAGCCCTCTAGCTCTCCATCCATCATATGTCCCTGCGCCCGTTTTGACACGAAGAGAATGTCTTTTTGTAAAAAAAGGGCAAGTTCCCCATGCGGCGGGATGAACGCATTCATAGAATACCTCAGCATGTTCATCCCGAAGGGGGCCGCCCATAATGGACTATACCGGTTTATTACATCAATTGATTGACGGAATGAGATGCCCCGCGTCTGAACAAGGGGCACGTTATCTGATCCGGTTTGCCAAACCGCAGCAGTACGAGGCCTGTCTTGCTGAATTATCCCGAATGCGAAATGAATTCACCGATCTGGGAGGCGTTCAGGCCTCCAGACTTGCCAGAACCCTCATCGCCCCCGTACCGAACCCGGATATGTTATATCGCTACGGGGACGACATTACAATAGAGGAAGACACTCCAATCTCGCTTCATTCTTCGGCACTTCACAATAAACCGAGCACCGCTCAGGGTATACCTTGGGGAGTGAAGCACATCCGCGCTCCCAAAGTATGGTCTGTATCAACAGGACACCGGATCAAAATCGGCGTCATTGATACAGGGGCAGACTACCATCACCCCGATCTGCGATATTCCCTGGCTCGCGGAATTAATCTATTGAACCGAAGCATGCTTCCCTATGATGACAACGGACATGGCACACATATTGCGGGAACCATCGCTGCAGCGAACAGCACCGCAGGTATGATCGGTGTTGCTCCGCGCTCCGTGATCTATCCGGTTAAAGCATTTGACCATAACGGCTCGGCGTACGTCTCTGACATCGTGCTTGGCATTGACTGGTGTGTGCGCAATAAGGTCGATATCATTAATATGAGCTTTGGCATGAAAACACGCAGTAAATCCTTGCTGGATGTCGTTAACCGCGCATATCATGCCGGCATTGTCATCGTGGCCTCATCAGGAAACGACGGCAAGCGTCGCAGCATTGATTATCCTGCCCGTTATCCGCAAACGATCTCTGTCGGAGCTACTGACAAAAATCGGCGTATTGCGTCATTCAGCAATCGCGGGGCTTATGTGGATGTCTACGCCCCAGGCGACAAAATTGTGTCCTGCTGGGTACAAGGCAAGCATCACGAGATGAGCGGAACATCTATGGCAACCTCTCACGTCAGCGGGGCCATTGCCCTGCTGTTAGCTAAACATCCCGGCCTGTCTCCGGCCGAGATCAAGGCTCTTGTGAAGCGCGCGACCGTTCCACTGCGCGCCCGCAAAAGCGCCACCGCGAAAAGCAAAATTCGCGGTGGAGAAATTGACGCCCTCAAGCTGATGCAGGAGGGCGGGGGGTAACCCGGCGGCAGGCGCTGCTAAGCCGCCGACAGCTGTGCTGCGCAGCAATGGATGCCGGCTGAGGCCGGGCATGCCTTGCGCAGCAAGCACAAGCAAGAGCAGGCGCGAGTGTGCCTGCTCTTGAAGCAGTGCCCTGCGGCTATGCCAGCGCAGGGCACAAAAAAGTCTCCATGCCCGCGCGCAAGCAGAGCTGCTCGCGCGGGCATGGAGACTTTGTGCCTTCGGCCAGGCGGCTGCATGCTGCCCGCCGCTTGGCCGAAGGGATTACATTTTGTCTGGTGCGGATACGCCCACCAGACGCAGCGCTGTCGCGATGACGGTGCGAACGGCACCGATCAGCGCCAGACGCGCCTGGGTCTGCTGCGCGTCTTCGGTAATGACGCGCTCAGCCCGGTAGTAACTATGGAACAGGGATGCCAGTTCGTAGACATAACGAATGATGCGGTGCGGCGCATAACCGGTCGCCGCTGCTGCAATCTCTTCAGGCAGCTCACCCATTTTGCGAAGAAGGTCATATTCGTGCTCGGTTGTCAGCTTGGACAGATCAATCTGAGCCAGCGGCAATAGCTCGATGCCTTGCTCTTCGGCTTGACGATATACACTGCATACACGTGCATGCGCATATTGTACGTAGAACACCGGATTTTCATTGGATGTCGAAATCGCCAGATCCATGTCAAAGTCCAGGTGGGAATCCATGCTGCGCATCGTAAAGAAATAACGGATGGCATCAATGCCGACTTCATCCATCAGATCTTCCATCGTTACCGCTTTGCCCGTACGCTTGGACATTTTCACTTTCTCGCCATTCTGGAACAGGCTGACCATCTGCGCAATCAAGACAACCAGCTTATCCGGGTCATTGCCCAGTGCTTGCATCGCTGCTTTCATGCGTGGAATATATCCATGGTGGTCGGCACCCCAGATGTTGATCATCGTATCGTAACCACGGGAATATTTATCACGGTGATACGCAATATCCGGTGTCAGATAGGTATACGTACCGTCGTTTTTGATTAGTACCCGTTCCTTGTCGTCACCATACTGCATCGTTTTCAGCCAGGTTGCGCCATCTTTTTCATAAATTTCGTTGCGGTCACGCAGCTCGTCCAGCACGCGAAGCACTTCACCGTTATCATAGAGCGACGTTTCACTGAACCAGATGTCAAACTTCACGCGGAAGCGATTGAGGTCACGTTTGATCTTGTCGAGTTCTTTCTCCAGACCATAATCACGGAAATAAGCCGCGCGATCCCCTGGGTGCATGGACAGCAGGCTGTCTCCCTTTTCAGCAACAAGCTCCTTTGCAAAACCTTTGATGTCCTCGCCATGGTAGCCATCTTCCGGCATCTCGGCATCCTGACCAAGCTCCTGCAAATAACGCGCTTCAATGGAACGTGCCAGGTTGAACACCTGATTGCCCGCGTCATTGATATAGTATTCACGAGTTACTTCATATCCTGCATAATCGAGAATGTTGCACAGGGCATCCCCTACAGCTGCTCCCCGGGCATGACCCAGATGCAGACTGCCTGTTGGATTGGCACTGACAAATTCCATCTCAACCTTTTTCCCCGCTCCGGCATCAATTCTTCCGTAATTCTCGCCTTGCTCATGTACCAGTTGAAGCACGGGATAGAGATAACTTTTGTCCAATTTGAAGTTGATGAATCCCGGTCCCGCAATCTCGGCCTTCTCTATGCCCGCATCAGCAAGATTCAGGTTAGCGATAATCTCCTCGGCGATCTGGCGCGGATTGCGCTTGGCGATTTTGGTCAATTGCATCGCCGCATTGGTGGCAAGGTCACCGTGAGATTTGTCGCGCGGCACCTCCAGCGTAATGGCAGGAAGCTGTTCCTGTGTTACGATGCCAGCCGCCACAATGGCGCTGCCAATCGCTGTACTTACCCGTTCGTTAATTGTGTCTAGTGGATTACGTGTCATGAATTTGGTTCCTCCTGTATATGCAAACTAATCGCAAAATGTCCGGCTTCTTCATCAAAGCGGTAAAAGTCGTAGCTCCACGCGGCGCGTGCGCTCAATCCCTGAATGGAAAGTTCCAGCTTTTGTGTATAAGTGGACAGGGCAAACGACATATATGGCGAACGGTAGAAACCCGGCAGCTTTCGGTTTAATTCGAACGTCTGCTCCGACTCCACCTCACCATGACGTATAATCTTGATGGATTGTCCGCCCAGCTTCAATGTTGTACGGGTCATGCCTCCCTCGGGTCCGGCCTGCGGCTCTTCGTAACGGACATACAGATATGCCCCTTTTACCACAGCTTCTCCCTGCATTTCCTGCAGTACATCTTCCCCTTCATAACGGCTGTGCAGCCGGATCTGAACCGGTCGCATCTTCGACATGAATGTTAACCTCCATTATATTCGAGGCGACGCAAAACAGGACGGCTGGTGAGATCAGCCCTTCCTGTATCATTGTGCCGCTATACACGCTTATATTCCGAATAACTTGCTCTCCTACACTCTACTGTATAACTATATCCAGTTCACCCGCTCAATTCAAATCCAAATTCAGAGTTTTTTTCTCTCAGCATCAAAAAGAAGAGCCGCACCCTTATCGGCGGCCCTCCTTTATTTCGCATTTATTTCATCACCTGCATTAATCATCTTTCCTTCTTACTTCTATCATTCCTGCCCTGTTACTTCTATCATTCCTGGCCCTTTTAATTAAATCTTCCTGTCCTCTTGCTTCATTATAATGAAACAGATTCATCCTGCTTCAGGCCAAAAGAGGGAGCTGATTATTATGCCCACTGCGATGCATAAGGATAAGGACACGTAGACTCGGCCAGCTTGGCGCGCACCTGTACAAGACAGCCGCAATGACGGCATGTCGTCCCGTACTGCAGATCAGGACAGGCAGAGCAGATCGCAAGCCGCCGTCCATACTCCTCATCCTCTACTGTGGCGCGGGAGCGTGAAGCGATCTCCACCAGCCGGGCCATTTTGGCATCACTGATATGAATATCATATTGACTGTCACACCCTTTACAAGGGGCATTTCTCCCCTCGTTTGACCGCTGTTGTTCATAGCTGAAGGACTTCATGCCTTAACCCTTAACAGCAATTACACCAACGGAAGCCGGAGGAAGTACGAAGCGTAATGTATTTTTTTCCAGAACAAGCCCTTCCCAAGCTGCAGGTTTCACCTCTTCTGGCTGTTCAAACGTATTAAACGCCCCAAAGTCAGTGTGATGAAGAACCTGCCCCGACACACTCGCCGCCTGACCTGCCTCAAGCTGGCATACCACTTCAAGCTCATCTGTATGACTCAGATTACATGCTGTCACATGAATAACTCCGTCTTTGTTGCGTGATGCAGACAAGCTAAGCTGAGGGATCGTTTCGTCTCCGAACGTATATCCCGGGCTCTCATAGCTGAGATCCAGACGCTGTGCATCCATATGAACCTGATACATGTCGAACACATGATACGTAGGCGTCAGGAGCATTTTATCTCCTTCGGTGAGTACCAGTGACTGCAGCACATTCACGATCTGAGCCAGATTCGCCATATGCACCCGTTTGTTATGCTGATTGAAAATATTCAGGTTCACCGCAGCCAGTACGGCATCCCGCATCGTATTTTGCTGGTAAAGGAAGCCCGGATTCGTTCCCGGCTCAACGTTGTACCACGTCCCCCACTCATCTACGATAATGCCGACCCGGCCCTCAGGATCATATTTGTCCATGATCTCAGAGTGCTTCACTAGTAATTCATCCATAAACAAGGTCTTCTTCAGCGTGGTAAACCATTCTGCTTCTCCAAAACCGGTTGCGTTCCCCTTATCTTCCCATACGCCTGTCGGAATGGTGTAATAATGCAGACTGATGCCATCCATGAAACGAGCCGCTTCACGCATCAGCACTTCCATCCACTCATAGTTGCTATCGTTCGGTCCACATGCGATTTTGTAGACCTGATTCCCTGAATAATTACGTACATATGTAGCATAACGTCTGTATTCATCCGCATAATACTCTGGACGCATGTTGCCACCACAGCCCCAGTTCTCGTTACCCACACCAAAATATTTCAGCTTCCACGGCTCTTCGCGGCCGTTCTGCTTCCGCCAGTTCGCCATAGGGGACTCGCCGTCAAACGTAATGTACTCTACCCATTCCTGCATCTCCTGGACGGTTCCACTGCCAAGGTTGCCGCTGATGTACGGCTCTGCACCAAGCAGTTCACACAGTCTCATAAATTCATGTGTGCCAAAATGATTGTTCTCCTCTACGCCGCCCCAGTGCGTATTAATCATACGTGCACGCTGACTCTTTGGCCCTACCCCATCTTTCCAGTGATACTCATCGGCAAAGCATCCTCCCGGCCAGCGAAGTACAGGAATGTTCAGCTTCTGGAGCGCGCCAAGCACATCGTTACGAATACCTTCCGTGTTCGGAATAAGCGATTCCTCCCCTACCCACAACCCTTCATAGATACAACGTCCAAGATGCTCGGAGAAATGACCATAAATATTGCGATTTATTAATCCATTGTCTGAATCAGCCTTTAAAATAACATTAACCATAATTTCAACCTCCCTGAATGATGTTGTTATCGCTTACAATACCCTGTTTCAAGGAAGGTTTCAACTCTTTTATTTCCGAAACAAAAGACCCTTTTCCATTTCAACATTCAGGAAAAGAGCCTGTTTATCACCATAATGACGCCAATAGACGCCATAACGCATGTGAAACCATCTTTCTTTGGAATCATAATCTTATTAATTCATAATCAAATTTATTAATTCTGTTCTCATTAAAATGAAATTTTTGGTGACCATGTATTGCCCCCGTCTGTCGTCTCATAGATGCAGCGCTGGCATCAGATAATGTATGCGCTGGCCCCAGTCCCCACATCAGGGTGAGAGATAGCGCCATTGCACCGATCCGTTTCCATGTTTTAAGCATCTTGTTATTCTTGATGTTTCTGGTGTTCTTCGTTGATGGATTTGCCATTCGCTAAACACCTTCTGTTATCGTTTTACCCTATTTTGTGCATCTTTACGTAACAATCCGATAAAACCGGATGACAATTTCGCAAGAAAAAAACCACTTTTACCCATGATGTCGTTCATCAGGATAAAGGTGGTTTCACACCATAGAGTAATAGGAACGTATGTGCTATAATCAGAGGTATGGGCTTATGATTGAGTGTGGATGTTTTCTGACCACGGCGTTGCTGTCCGAGAGGGGGTGACGTCGATGGTCAAACTTGTGGCGTTGCTTGATGTAATCCGGTGGATTGCTGCGATCCTCAGCATTGTGCTGAGTGGACGAAGGCTTTACCGTTGGTTGCGCAAAAAGTTTCGTAACAAGCAAAAACCCACCTCATAAGGTTGAGCGCCTGACGGTGGGTTCGCTTGAATAGCATTATTTAATTCTTGCACGCCGTGGCAATCCACAGCCTTTCAGGTCCTAAGAGTCATTATCGTTGGCGCGATGATGACTCTTTATTTAGTATATGGTCGAACCTGCAAACCCTATACTTCACGGCTGTAATATATTAATTCATATATTACTAAACTCTTATGTTCCCAGTATAACATAGCCCAAATCATAAGTTAAGTTAACTTGATTTAACTTTTTCAGCCACCATCGTCTATAAAAACAAAAACTCGTCTGTACAGATCTTCACATCTGCACAGACGAGGATTTCATAATCGCTTTATACGTTTAGATACATCAGCATTGCACAACGTTTACTTCACGAACCCAAGCAGCATTTCACGAATCAACTTCGCAGCTACGATCTGTGTCTGTTGCGTCGGGTCATAGATCGGTGCTACTTCAACCAAGTCACAGCCTACAACATTCACATCGGATCCTGCGATCATATGAACGGCTTCAAGCAGCTCCTTAGATGTAATGCCACCCGCTTCTGCTGTTCCTGTCCCCGGTGCAGCAGATGGATCAAGCACGTCAATATCAATGGTTACATAAACTGGACGGTTGCCCATTTTCGGCAGTGCTTCCTTCATTGGAGCCGCTACTTCAAACGGGTAGAAGTTAATATTCTCGCGTCCATACTGGAATTCCTCACGGGAGCCGGAACGGATACCGAATTGATAAATATTTTGACCGCCCATCAGTTCAGCCGCTTTGCGCACAGGTGTAGAGTGGGACAACGGCTCGCCTTCATAGCTTTCGCGAAGGTCAGCATGTGCATCAATGTGGATCAAAATCAGATCGGGATACTTCTTGTACATCTGTTGAATAACAGGCCAAGTCACCAGATGCTCGCCGCCAAGACCGATCGGGAATTTGTCATCGGCCAGCAGACTTCCGATGTACTCATGGATGACCTCAAGGCTGCGTCCTGCGTTACCGAACGGCAGAAGCAGATCTCCCGCATCAAAATACGTCATATCCACGATGCTTTTATCAAGGTATGGGCTGTACTCTTCAAGCCCAACCGATGCCTGACGGATATGAGCCGGACCGAAACGGGAACCCGGACGGAAGCTGACGGTGTAGTCCATTGGCATACCGTAGATAACGGCTTTTGAATTTTCATAATCTTCAGAGCTGCAAATAAATACGTTTCCTGAATAAGCTTGATCCAGTTTCATCTTGATATCCCCTTTTATTTCGTTAAATCTTCCACGAATTTCGGAAGTACAAATGCCGCTTTGTGCAGACGCGGAGAATAATACTTGGTATCCATCTCCGGAATTTGAGTCTCATCCACCGCAAGTGGATCATACGTTTTGCTGCCCATGGTAAATGTCCACAGACCACTTGGGTAGGTTGGAATATTACAGCCGTACACATGTACGATCGGGAAGATTTCTTTGACGTCTTTGTTCACCTTCTGGATCAGATCCGCCTTGAACCAAGGGTTGTCCGTCTGGGCGACGAAGATGCCGTCTTCTTTGAGCGCTTCATAAATGCCCTGATAGAAACCGCGCTCGAAGAGCGGAGCAGCCGGGCCTACAGGTTCTGTAGAGTCTACGATAATGACGTCGTATTCATCTTTATGTTCAATAATATGCATATAGCCATCGTTAACGAGCACCTCAACGTTAGGCTCGTCCAGCTTGCCTGCAATTTCAGGCAAATATTGTTTGGAGTATTCAATCACTTTACCGTCGATTTCAACGAGAACTGCTTTTTCCACGGCATCATGTTTGATGACTTCACGGATTACGCCACCGTCGCCGCCGCCAACCACCAGTACTTTTTTCGGATCAGGGTGAGTGTTCAAGGCAGGATGTGCTGCCATTTCATGATATACAAACTCGTCCTTCACCGTTGTCATCACCATGCCGTCCAATACCAGCATGTTGCCAAACTCCTCGGTTTCAATCATTGCAAGGTCCTGAAAATCCGTTTGCTCCGTGACGTAAGTCTGCTTGATCTTTGCGGTAATTCCGAATACAGGGGTCTGTTTCTCCGTAAACCACAGTTCCATGATCGCTACCTTCTCTCCGTAAAAGTAATTAGTGATCACATGACAATGCATAATCACTGGTATGTTCGTCCATACACGCTTTAGTATGTTGTGCCGAACCCTACCTTTTCATTACCCTTTTGCATTATACGCGATAGACGAATCAACTGCAAAACGGTTTTCACGCTGAAATGGGCTACAATTTGTTTACTTCGAAGGCAGATTGAATATCCCTGTTAATCACGTCCCATACTGGAAAGAAAAGAGAGGAGCCCGTTCCATGAACAAGCAGAATACCAAGACCCGCAAAAGCGGGTTCCGTGTACGCACATTATTTAAAAATCTGTCCATCCTTACCGCTCTCGGTCTGATTGCCAGCGCTGCGATTTTGGTATATCTATACGCAACCAGCCTGCCTCTGGCCGACTCGGATCGCAACTCCAGATTGCTGGACAGCAAGGGCGAAGTCATTGCTACCTTCTCTGCTGGCGGCAAGGATTCCATCCCGGTCCAGCTTCAGAATATCGCGCCTGATCTGGTGAACGCCACACTCGCTGTAGAGGATCGCAAGTTCCGGGATCATCTCGGCTTTGACATTCAGGGCATGGGAAGAGCGGTCCTTGTAAATATACAGCATATGCGCATGTCTCAGGGAGCAAGCACTTTGACGCAGCAGCTGGCGCGAAATCTCTATCTATCTCACGAAAAAACATGGACGCGCAAAGCCAAGGAAGCGATGTACACCGCACAACTGGAGATGAAGTACAGTAAGGATGAGATTTTACAGATGTACCTGAACGAAATTTACTATGGACATGGCGCTTATGGTATTGAAGCTGCGGCTCAGATGTATTTTGGCAAATCGGCCAAACAGCTCGATCTGGCGGAAAGCGCCATGCTGGCAGGTATCCCGAAGGGCCCCACTTATTATTCGCCATACAATCATATGAAAAATGCCAAGGACCGACAGCGCATTGTACTCAAAGCGATGATCGAAACCGGGAATATTACACAAAAGCAGGCCGATGCTGCCTATGAGGAATTGCTCCATTTCAAACCGGAGAGCGAACGCAAAACGGTGGAAAGTGCGCCTTATTTTCGCGATTATATTCGAAACATCGCTGTGAAGGAACTGGGCATCAGTGAAGCGATGCTGGATCACGGCGGGCTGAACATTTATACCACACTGGATCTGCGTGTACAAAAGGCTGCGGAACAGGCTGTTGCGCAAGGAATGGACGCAAAAAGCGAGCTGGAAACGGCTCTCGTGTCCATCGACCCACGCACAGGCTATATTAAAGCGATGGTTGGCGGCAAAAATTATCGCACCAATCAGATTAACCACGTGCTGGCTACAACACGCCAGCCGGGATCGGCTTTTAAACCCATCATGTATCTGGCTGCGCTGGAGTCGAAGCAGCTTACCAGTGCATCCATTTTCAATAGCCAGCCTACGCTGTTCCATTATGACAATGACCGCAAAACTTACAAACCCGGCAATTTCGGGGATAAATATCTGGGTGAGATTGATCTGCGGCAAGCCATTGCGGCTTCTGATAATATCTACGCGGTAAACACCATAATGAAGATTGGTCCTGAGAAAGTGGTCAGCATGGCCCAGAATCTCGGCATCACAAGCAAGCTCAGCCCGGTGCCTTCACTCGCGCTTGGTACCTCACCTGTAAGTCCGCTGGAGATGGCCTCGGCCTTCTCGGTCATCGCAGCCGGGGGACAGCGGATACCACCGATTGCCATTTTGCAAATCACCGATGCTGCCGGGCATGTAATATACGAATCCCCTCAGACCAAGGCCGAAACGGTCGTAGAGCCGGCAGCAGCTTATGTACTGACTCGTTTAATGGAAAGTGTGTTTGAGAACGGGGGCACCGGCAATCGGGTATCCGCTGCGATCAAGCGTCCGGTGGCAGGCAAGACCGGGACCACAAACACCGACGGCTGGATGGTTGGCTTCACACCTGAGCTATCCACAGCTGTATGGGTTGGATATGATCAGGGCAAGGCGATATCCACATCAGACGGTCGCCGGGCGGCTCCTATATTCGCCCAATTCACGGAACAGGCTCTGGCAAGTGTGCCGCCCAAAATCTTTTCCGTGCCGGATCAGGTCGTGAGTGTCTACATTAACCCGGAGACGGGCAAGCTGGCCGGCAACGGCTGTGAAGACAAACGCCTGGAAGTGTTTATTGAGGGCACCGAGCCTACGGAAGTCTGCTATGGAAATACAGAAATGCAGGATTCACCGCAGGATAAAAAAGCACTTGAGGTACAGAATCAAAAAGGAATACAGGAGCAGAAACATTCCTGGTGGAGTGATTTCAAACGCTGGTGGGTAGAGTGATGCATCTTTAAACACCAAATGAATAAAGAAGCCCCGAGTCCAGATTATCCGGTTCGGGGCTTCTTTGCATTGTTCTTTTTCCAGGCAGTCTAGGCAAGTGCCTCTTTCAACTCATCCGGGGATGCGTTCCACCACTCTTCATTGTGTGAGATGAGAAGTGTCTTCAACGCTGCTTTCTCTTCCGGGCCCAGCTCATCCAGCATAAAGCGGCGTTTCATGGCGTAATCCATCCGATTGACGTGATCCGCGAGCAGCTTCCAGCCCCGCTTTGCTTCTGTATCAATCCACATCTCGCAAGCCGTTGCTCCGCCATACAGCTGTCCTTGCTCGGTACGGTCTACCGCAACCCAAACCAGCCACACCTGACGTCCATTCGGAACATCTTCACGATTCGTTGAAAATTTGATGCCGCGCTCCACTTTACTCTTCGCATGCATTGCCCCAATGTCAATCTTCGCTTCGCCCTGATCAATGATGACCGGGGAAAGGTTGTTCAGATCAATGGAGCCTGCGCCAAAGCCTTTATGTTTGCTTTTTGAACTCACGATATTCAAGGCAATCTGTTTCTTGCCGTTTTGCTCATTTTGGTCCATGTTTCCAGCCTCCAAGAGTTGATACAAATATTTTAACTAATAATTGGCCCATTGCAAACATATACATGCTGTAGATGCTTGTCAACGGGAGGTATTTATCGATGATTCCACGACGCGCCAAGAGCTGGCTCACCGCATCCCTGGCCTTTTGTTTGCTTGCCGGAGGATTATGGATCACGCTCGGTTATAATCGCACCACTTCATCTGAATTGCCTGTGCTCGCTCCGGAATCGGGCAAGCCCCAGACCAATGCCGCAGCGCCCGCTCCCCCGGAAAGCGTACAGTCTCCTACGGCTGAGGTATACAGTAACCGTGTGGTGGAATACCACATGGATGTGAAGCTGACCGATGGAAACTTGCTGCAAGGCGCTCAGACGATCACCTGGACCCATCCAGGCAAAAAAACGGTGAACGAGCTATATTTTCATATGTACCCTAACGCATTCTCCTCAGCAGATTCTACATTTATGAAGGAATCCGGCGGAAAGCTCCGCGGGGATGTGATGCCAGCGAACGGTTATGGCTCCATGAAAATAGTGGATATGCAAACGGAGGACGGGCTCTCCCTGCTGCACCGGATGCAGTATGTACAGCCTGACGACGGAAACATCAAAGACAAAACACTGATTAAGGTTCGGCTGCCGAAACCGGTCAAAGGTGGGGAAAGCATCACGATCCGCACCAAATTCGAAGTTACTTTGCCGAAAATTTTTGCACGCATGGGCAAAACGGATGATTTTGTGATGGCAGGCCAGTGGTTCCCCAAGCTCAGTGCGTATGAACCGGCAGGCAGACGGGGCCGTACAACCGAAGGCTGGAACCTGCACCAGTATCATGGCAATTCCGAATTTTATGCTGACTTTGGCATCTATAGTGTGCGTATTCGGGTACCTGAAACATACAAGGTGGCCTCAACCGGCTTCCCGACCCAACAGGCAATCTTGAAAAACGGCGAGAAAATCTATCAATTTTATGCCGATGATGTGCATGACTTCGCTTGGGCAGCCTCACCCGACTTCGTCTATGCCGAAGAGCCCTTCTCCGCCCCCAACGTACCAGGTGTTCGCATTAAACTGTATCTCGACCCGGCACACCAGGATTTGAAGGAACGTTATCTCTTTGCCGCCAAGGCGGCATTGTCCAATTACAGCAAGTGGTTCGGTCCCTATCCGTATGCCACCTTGTCCATCGTTGTCCCGCCCAAAGCGGCAAACGGCGCAGGCGGGATGGAGTATCCGACCTTGATTACAGCCTTTGGCGCGGATGATTCAACACCGGGTTATGATCTGGAGCGCACGGTTGTACATGAAATCGGGCATCAATACTTCTATGGCATGGTTGCGAGCAATGAATTCGAAGAGGCCTGGCTGGACGAAGGCTTCACTTCGTACGCAGAAGACAAGTTGATGGAGCAAGAATACGGGCTGATTCCGAACCTGCCTGTACAATCGGGGTTGATCACTTCTCCCGCTCCCTTAACGCAGCCTTCCTGGCAATTCGACTCCCAGAATCAATACGCTTCCAACGTCTATACCCGAGGCAAGCTTGTGCTGCTTGGTATTGAACAGCAAGTCGGAACCAAAAAAATGGAACGCATCCTCTCCACCTATGTCAAAAAATATCGTTTTAAACATCCTTCAACAGCTGATTTCCAAAAGGTAGTCGAGCAAGTCACTGCCACCTCTTGGGCAGATTACTTTGACCAATACATCTATAACAACGGCATGGCTGACTTCGCCGTGGAGAGAATTCAGGTGGCCCCTCTTCAGAAAGACGGCAAGACACTGTATGAGTCGGCAGTCACTATCGCCAAAAAAGGCAGTGATTATCCAGACATCCCGATTCGAATCACCTTTGAAGACGGTCATACCCTAACCAAGCAGTGGGACGGCAAGGAGGAACGTATCACCTATAAGCTTACGTATACCTATCCTGTCAGCTGGGCGATGACTGACCCTTTGTACGACATCGTGCTGGAGAATCGACACATGAACAATTTTTTGAGAGCCGGACTGGACGAGAAAACCAAATCCCGCTGGAGCATGAGCGCTGCGAAATTCATTGAAGTTATATTCGGAGGTCTGTCATGGTGAGGTGGAGAGATGAAAGGTAAAATTCGTGAAGGCTGGTTTCTCGTCCGTCAGCATATGTTCATTGCCGCGCTTCTATTTATCTATCAGCTCATATGGGGTTACTTTATTTACCGGCTGATTCAATCAGCGATGGTTCCTCTCCTGCTGCGTTATCCTACAGAGGATGCGGGGGAACTGAGCACACTTTTGTTCAAAATGGAGAGTCAGTTGAGCCTGTCCGGCCCCGAGGTTCAGCGCTATCTGTGGATTCTGGGCGGTATGCTGCTGCTTCGCATGCTGGTCAGTCCCCTCTTCCAGGCTGGTTTGCTCTATTCCCTGCAGCATTTTAATGCATCAGAAGAACGAATTCCTTTTATCCGTGGCATTAAACAGTTATGGAAACCGATGCTGCTCCTGCACACCGTACGTACGTTGCTGTTATTTCTTCCGGCATACTGGCTCATACCGAAGCTGTATTCCATACTAATGGACAGCTTTCATTCTCTTCATTTACTTCTGCCAGCACTTCCTTATGCAGCGGGGTGGATCATCTATGGCTGGATTGTACATCATACGATGCTCTATATGCAGTTTGGCGCTTCGGCTCCGGAAGGGGAGGGCGGTATTCATGGAACGTTCAAGGGCCTATGGGTTGCTGTACGCCGCACCTTAACGATTATCGGGATTGCACTGATGCTGGGACTCATTCATCTACTCATCTTTGGTGCATTCACATCGGCGTCATGGTTCCTGACCGGTCTTACCGGGCTGATCCTGCAGCAGTCTTATCCACTTGCCCGCAGCCTGCTCAGCTTATGGAAAGTATGTACCCACTTCCGCGTATGGCAGTCCACATTTTCCAAGGATGAACGATAAACCGTTTACAAAATGAAAAATTGTTACCATCTCATGTTAAACTACTCATGCTTTATTTCGTATAAATACGCAAACCTCGACCTTTCCCCGTCAAAGGTCGAGGTTTTTTTTGCTAATTTTACTGCTAAACGTTGCCAAAGCCCCACTCCTCTGGTACAATAAGCGCAGTGAGTTTTTAGTAACAACTTTGTAATCTTTAAATCCTTATTTGTAACAACTTAAAATTAAATCCTTAAAATTAAATTATCGTTCGTTTTTTCAGGTGCATAACTAGCATAGCCAAATTCCTGGCACCTGGGAAGCGGGGGAACCAGTTATGGGTGAATTGATCTTGATACAGAGGGATCATAGGGGACCTTCAACCGAATCCTTAAGCTAACCTCGCAGGCGTTGGAAGGGGTATATCACTTGTTTAAGAAGAAATTGACCGCAGCAGTACTTAGCCTCACATTTGCATTATCACTTGGTGCAGGCAGCGCATTTGCAGATTCTAAGATGGATAAAGTTATTGATTCAGCAATGGGAACTACATACAAAAGCGGAGGCACAACGCTTGACGGTTTTGACTGCTCCGGATTTACACGGTATGTATTCGACAAACTAGGTATTGATTTGGCTCGCCAATCCAGCTCTCAATATGACATGGGTGATTCCGTATCCCGCATGGAGATGAGACCTGGTGATCTGGTATTCTTCAACACAACAGGTAAAGGCGTATCTCACGTAGGTATTTTCGTAGGGAATGGTAAATTTGCACATTCTTCTTCTTCTAAAGGTGTAACCATCAGCTCTTTAAGTGAAAATTACTGGGCTAACCGTTACATTGGCGCTAAACGGATTATGAGCACGGACGCATATGAGTCACTGGCCCTCGAATAGGGACAAGCTGTAATCAACATGATGCTGGAATCATGAACTATACTGGAACGAAATACGAAACAACCAATCGAACCGCCCGGTACATTCTCCACAGGAATGTATCCGGCGGTTTTTTTGTGCTTCCTGATCCTGTGTGGTAGCTGATGCAGCAACTCATGTGCGCTCTTGAACCAACACATTCATTTTATTTCGTCTGTCCGTGCCCTTATGATGTTTTTACCCATCCCGTTATAATATAAACGGAATGAGTCTGACTTTTGTTTCACTTTTTTTTGGTCTGAACGTGAGTCTTGTCAAATGAAGCGCTCTTTTGTAGAGTGAACAGAGAATGAGTAACAACGGAAGGAGTGTGCATTGTTATATGAATGGAACCCCTGTGGCGTTTCATGTCGTACCTATGGAGGAGACACACGCAGAACTTATATGTGGATGGCAATACGATCCGCCTTACAATATTTACAGCTGGCTTCCCTGGGAGCAGATGAAAGCGTTGGAAGTCGAATTTGGAGATGCACAACTTCGTCAGGAGCAGTATGCCATCGTTCTGGATGAACAAGAGCAGGTCTGTGGATTCACGCAATTTTTCCCTCTCCAGGGCGTGACACGTATCGGCCTCGGCATGCATCCTGAGAAGTGCGGTCAAGGTCTAGGGAGCGCTTTTGTCGCTGCAATAGTACAGGAAGCTATACGCCGGAATCCGTCCAATGAGATCGATCTTGAAGTGCTAACCTGGAACAATCGTGCCATCCGTGTTTATCAGAAGAGCGGCTTTGTCATCCATGATACATATGAACGTCAAACACCAAGTGGTCTAAAGCCCTTTCACTGCATGGTATATGAGGGTCCGAGGACGCAAATGAATAACTAAAATCGTTTCAATTTATCTCTCTTTTGTGATTCGTTCAAAAAATTACCACAAAATGCTATGATGTATCGACAGCTTCCGTTATAATGATAGGGATAGTTTGGGTTAGATGATCTTACATTCTGGAGGGGACATAAGGGATGCACAAATGGATCATGAGCGGGGTATTTTTTGCAGCATGTGCTTTAGCTATTGTTTTAATGTTTACGCTTCCAGGTAAAGAGGAAGTGGCTCAAGAAGCCAAGCCCACCATGCCTGAAGTCACTATGGACGCTGGACAGGCCGAGACACTGGTGAAAGCCAACTGTATTTCCTGTCATGGTGACCAGCTTCAAGGTGGCGTAGGCCCGGCTCTTGCAAACATTGGCAGTAAAGACGATGTAGAGAAAATCTATTCTACTATTGTCAAAGGTAAAGGCGGCATGCCTTCCTTCAAAGGCCGACTGCAGGATGAGGAAATTGCCCACATCGCCATGTGGCTCGCAGAGAAGAAATAAACCCGTCCTTCATACGGGTAGCCCAAAGGCCCTCATTTCCCAACCGGGAGACAAGGGCCTTTGGGCTGTTTGCTCTGAACATCTTCCCGCAGATCGATGCTGCGGCAGCTTATTCTGTTCTCATTTTTTCAAAAGCTTCATTGTATTGCTCTGCTTCTTTAATGTCGACCGATGTAATGCCGCCTTCATCCCATGAAGTCAGACGCAGCGTAACGGTTGTATAATCAATGGTGATAAAAGGATGATGATTGAATGCTTCCGAGATCGCTGCGACCTCGTCTACAAATGCAATCCCTTTCATATAGTTAGAGAACACGAATTTACGGACAATCCACCGTCCCTCTTCCAGTTCCCAGCCTTCCAGCCTTCCCAGATGAGCTTCGACTTCCTCTTGCGAAAAAACCATGCGTTATCTTCCTCCCCATATGATGAGACATCGCGGATTTGCATCCACATGACCATCGACACCTTTTCTGCTGCTGATGCAGCCCTAAAGGCAGGCTCCGCCCTGCGAAAGCCTTTTTTCATGAGTATCATCTTATCACGTCAAAGCGTCAAAATCCATAGAACAGACGGCTCAGAGCCTTGAAGTATAAGGCATGTTGTAAATCCGTTACGATATTCAGATCAAAGGTACAAACGTAAGCTCTTCTTCTCCAATCAAAATATGAATCCGGTGCTGGTCCTTATCATAAATTACGACACCGCTCCCCACTGGAATAACTGACTCTTCACCGAGCGCATAGAATAAATCTTCGGCCAGTGCCTCATCCACTTCAAGCTGCTCTGGCTCCCCCAGCCTTCCCCACTCTTCTGCATCCATCTCGAAGAAAACATAGCGATCCGGTATACGTCCGATGGCCGCTGTTAAATCTGTCAATATTCCTTCATAATCACGTCCATGCTTTACGCCCATTGACTTTTCACTCCTACTGGCTCCCGAAGGTGCGGATTTGATCTTATTATACCTGAAAATAACCCTTAAAAAAAAAGGCCATTTGGTCGATAAATACTATACATGACCGTTTCAATCGTTTTGGCTGCCCTAAGGGGCGTCAGACATGCAGCGGATTGCGGCGTTTGCGTTCGTCCGGAAGCCCGAATTCAGCCGCTTGAAAGGATTCAATTTTATCTCATGGATGAGGTGTATGATGGAAATTTCAACGATTATCGGACTAGTTTTGGGTTTGGTCTCCCTTGTACTTGGTATGTTCCTGAAAGGAGCACCCCTGATCAACCTGGTTAATAACCCTGCTGCTTACGTCATTATCTTTGTTGGTACAGCAGGAACCATCTTTATGGCGTTCCCTATGTCTGAGGTTAAGAAGATCCCGAAGCTTTTCGGTATCCTTTTCAAAAAGCAACAACTGATTGATCGCGTCTCTTTGATTGGCACATTTATGGATTGGGCTTCCACCACCCGTCGTGAAGGCTTGCTTGCACTGGAATCAAAAGTAGAAGAGATCGATGATCAGTTCCTTCGCAGCGGTATGCGTATGATCATTGATGGTAACGACCAGGAATTCGTCAGTGATGTACTGATGGAAGATATTCATGCAACGGAAGAAAGGCACCGCGGCGGTGCACTGATCTTCGCCCAGGCGGGGATGTATGCACCAACACTAGGGGTTCTCGGGGCCGTCGTTGGTCTCATTGCCGCACTGGCCGACCTGAGTGACATGGAGAAGCTCTCTCATGCAATTGCGGCTGCCTTTATCGCAACCCTTCTCGGTATCTTTAGTGGTTATGTATTGTGGCACCCGATGTCCAACAAGCTGAAGCGGATGTCCAAGAAAGAGATGGAGATCAAGCTAATGATGGTTGAGGGACTTTTGTCTATCCAATCCGGTGTGTCTACCATCGCCATTAATCAGAAGTTATCTGTATTCCTGACACCTTCCGAACGTAAACAACTGGAAGAGAAGGAGGGATCATCAGGTGAAAAAGGCTAAAAAGCATGAACCACATGAGGAGCATATTGACGAAAGTTGGCTGCTTCCCTACTCTGACTTGATGACTCTGCTGCTGGCTTTGTTTATTACCCTGTTCTCCATGAGTTCGCTTGATGCGGCCAAATTTGAGCAGATGGCATCGGCATTAAGCAGCGCACTGAACGGCGGCTCTGGCGTTCTGGATCATACTTCGATGAATCCGACGGACTCCAGTACCGATCTCGGCAAGAACAAGGAAATCCCGAAGGAAATTACAAAGAAAACACCTGCTCAGATTACAGATGCCCAGATGGCTCAGAAGGAACAGGAAGATCTGGAGAAGCTAAAGAAGCAGCTCGACAAGTATATTGCTTCCAATGGACTTTCAGACCAGCTGAACACCAAGCTTAATCAGTCTGAGCTGAAAATCACCATCAGTGACAAGGCCCTGTTCTCCTCAGGTCGAGCAGATGTAAAGCCTGAATCACGTTCCCTTGCCAAGGCGATCTCCAGCATGTTGCAGGAGTTCCCGGAATATGAGGTTGTCGTATCGGGTCATACAGATAATGTACCCATTTCGAATAACCAATATAAGGATAACTGGGACCTGAGTGCAGATCGAGCGCTGAATTTCCTGAAAATTTTGCTGCTTAACCCTCAGTTGGACCCCTCCAAGTTCACACCTAGTGGATATGGAGAGTATCATCCGGTTGCAAGTAATGACACAAATGCCGGAAGATCACAGAATCGCCGTGTAGAAGTGTCTATCATCCGGAAGTATCAAAGTAACAATACCAATGTAAAATCCGTTGGAGGCGCCAATTAGACGCTCTCAGCACGTATGGCATGGCAAACCGTTCTCCTTGGGTACAAGGGAGAGCGGTTTTTTTGTTTTCACATGATGAGATGACGCTCCCTCCATTGAGGGTGTTCAACCACATGGTGCCGCCAAACCAAAAAGCACCGTCCCTTTAAGGGAACAGTGCTTCGTCTTTGAATTCATTCCGAGCTCGACGAGCCAGAAATCATATTTCCATATGCTCTACATTTCTTTATTCCAGCTTATAGTTCAGCAAACCGCCCAGCTCAGACTTCTCCGCAGCAGTAAGCTCTCTCCATGATCCTGTTGCCTGTTCTCCAAGATGAATATTCATAATACGCACCCGCTTCAGCTTGCGAACCTCATAGCCAAATGCACTGCACATGCGCCTGATCTGTCGATTCTTTCCTTCTGTCAAAATAATGCGAAATACCCGGTCTGTCATTCGGGTCACCGTACAAGGCAGAGTCATCTCGCCTAAAATCTTGACTCCTGTACTCATACCTCGCAGGAAGCTCGGCGTAATGGTTCGATCCACCGTAACGATATATTCCTTCTCGTGTCGGCCCTCTGCTCTCAGAATCCGATTAACGATGTCCCCGTCATTGGTCATTAGAATTAAACCTTCTGAATCCTTGTCCAAACGGCCTATAGGAAAAATTCGTTCATCGTGACCCACAAAATCAACGATATTCCCTTGAATATGCTGCTCTGTTGTACTTGTAATGCCTACTGGTTTGTTCAACGCAATATATACATGTTTTTTCTTCTCGCTGATCGGCTTGCCATTGATACGTACATCATCGCCTTCTTCTGCCTGACTGCCAAGCTCTGCCTGGATGCCGTTAATGGTCACCTGACCGCTTTCGATCAGCTTATCAGCTGCTCTCCTGGAGCAGTAGCCTGTCTCACTAATAAATTTATTAATACGCAAAAGGTCATCTCACCTCATCTAGTTCTCTTCATCTGATTGTTGTTCTTCCGCAGGCTGATCTGCCTCCGGTAATGATGTCTGCTGCTCGGAGGCCGGCAGTTCAATAATAACAGTTGTACCCCTGTTAAGGGCGCTCTTAATATCCATCATGCCCTTATGGGATTGAATAATGCGCTGGCTCACCATAAGACCAAGCCCTGTACCTGATTCCTTGTTGGTGAAAAACGGCTCTCCCAGCTTTGGCATCATTTCTTCCGGGATACCGATTCCTTCATCTCTGATTTCGATTCGCACCCGTTTCGCCTGCTCATCGAGCTTCAGTTTGATATAGATGCTTCCTCCGTTAGGCATAGCCTCCATACCATTTTTCAGCACATTGATAAATACTTGCTTGAGCTGATTCTCTTCACAGTGTACCATAGCCGAATCCGATGAAGCACGCAGTACAAACTCCACCCCATGCAGATGGGCCTGACTGTCCAGCAGCGAGATAACATCTCCTAGAATAAAGCGAACATCCCTGTCCTGAAAATGAACCGCCTGTGGCTTCGCCAGAATCAGAAACTCGCCCACAATCAGGTTGATCCGGTCAAGCTCGGATAACATCAGATCCAGATGACGGTGATTCAGCTTGTTGCTTTGCTGTTGGAGCTGCAAGAAACCACGCAGCGTTGTAAGCGGGTTGCGAATCTCATGGGCTACTCCAGCAGCAAGCTGACCCACAGTGGTCAACTTCTCCGACCGTCTCAGCAGCTCTTCCATGCGATTGCGGTTAGTAATATCCCTTGAGACACTGATGAGCGCTGTAATCTCCCCTGCCTCATCACGAACAGGGGCTGTACTTACACTCACCTCTACTCGTGTCCCGTCTTTTTTCATCCAGACGGTTTCATTCGACGTAATCGATAGCCCCTCAATCAGTTGAGCATGCTGACGTGCCATCTCTTCCGCAGCCTCTGGTGGAATGATCTTCAGCAGGCGTCCTTCCACTTCGCGGCTCCGAAAGCCGTATAGTTGTTCAAATGCGCGGTTGACCCTGAGCACTTTTCCTTCAAGATCCGTAATATGAATCGCATCTGCCGTTTGATTAATGATAGACTCCAGATGTTCCTTGACCGCCCGATTCTCTTCATACATCTGTTTCAGACGGCTTGTATAGTGGCCCAGGTTTCGAATCATCGCGTTAATCCGATTGGCGAGCTGACCCAGCTCGTCCTTGCGCTTGATTTTCAGACGGAAATCAAAATGTCCATCCGCCACATCGTTAACCTTGCCCAGAATGGACTGGATCGGACGTGTAATGTACCCTGCGAGCAAGTAGCTACCAAAGATCACAATCTCCAGCAAAACAAGTGATATCGACGCATGGCTGACCAATTGCTCCGACACCATGGAGGATATTTGTTTGTAGTCCATGACAATACTGATGACATAAGAGGGCTTATTCGGTGTGAAAATCGGAATGAAATTCTTCAGCACCTTCTGGTCATGAGTTTCACTAACAAATGATACATTCTGCCCGGTGCGAACAGCACGTACCACAGCCCGATGGTCTTCGTCTACCGAGCCATACTGATACGTACCAAAACGAATCGGTCTGTTATTCAGCTTGCTAAAGTTTGTATCTCTCCCGTCTTCACTCATATCCGGGCTGGCAAAAGTGAGCGGATTAATGCCTGTAATCTCCAGTATGGAAGGATTGACTTCACGAATTTTGTTCAATATCTCATCCGGACTTGAGATTTTCACATAGTCATCAACTTCAGTATTATTATAGAAGGGATTGATTATGTAGTTCCTCTTTCCATCATGGTAATATCCCCAGATGTCAATATCTGTCGGACTGGAAGTCGAATACTCGAAACCGTCTGACCAGAAATGATCCAGCTTCTGCCCTTCAGGAATCGTCACCTGCTGCTTGTCAAATAACTGCTTAAAAGCCTGATACCAGTATGACATCGATTTTGTAGACAATCCGATCTCTCTTGGGTCAGAAGAACGGCTAACAACGATGTCATCATCTGTCTGTTCCAGAAGTGATATATGGGAGACTCCTACCTTGTGACTTAAACGCACCAAATCTTCATTCGTAATATTTTGGATGTCGGGATCCAGTTCATTTGCTGCCATCATGGAAGCAAGCCACAGATTGTTGCCAATCTGTCGTTTGACATAATCCGAGCTGTATTGATTCTGTTCTACAGAAATAGCGATTTGCTTCGCGGTAAGCACCATCTTGTTCTCGCTATCCTGCCTCAGATTCTCTTCTGTAGTATAATAACTCAGTGCAATATTTAATATCAAAATAACAAGCACCGAGCACGACATAATCATGGATAATTTCGTTTTAATAGACAAATTCGCTGTTCACCTCTTGGCTTATGCCCTCTGGCGATATATGGCAAAACCTATATCCATCATAACGCTTGTATGACTATTTGAAAAGGAGAATCGCCCTTTGTCCAGAAGTTACCGCTCCAGCGGCAACATCGAATTTCGTAGTATTTTGCGATTGTTATAATCTACAAAGAAATAAATCACTGATTTTGTACACAAATCCACAGGCTTGTGGATAGTATGTTTATAACTATGTGTGCAACTACTCAGTTATCCACAGTTCTATGCACAGTATGTTAACAACCCGAATATTTGTTCGTTGTATAAACGTTATTAGAAGGAGTTTTTTATCCATGAATGACCCATTTTTCCAGTCTAAGCTTACAGAACAAGAACAGCACGAGCATTGGATGAGGCAGGCTATTGCAGAAGCGCAGAAAGCGGAAGCGCTTGGTGAGGTGCCCATCGGTGCTGTCATCGTGCGAAACAATGAAATTATCGGCCGCGGCTATAATCTGCGGGAAACAACACTGGATTCAACCGCCCATGCCGAGATGGTAGCAATCCGTCAAGCCAGCGAAGCCATTGGTGCCTGGCGGTTATTAGATTGCTCTCTCTATGTTACTCTTGAACCTTGCCCGATGTGTGCCGGAGCGATTGTCCAGTCCAGAGTCCCCCGTGTTATCTTCGGTACAGCTGATCCCAAGGCGGGTTGTGCAGGAACGTTAATGAATCTGCTCCAGGAACCGCGGTTTAACCACCGTACCGAAGTCATCCCGGACGTACTTAAGCCGGAATGCTCAACGATGCTCACTCAATTTTTTAGAAAGTTGCGAAAAAAAGTATAACCTTGTAACATAAGAAAACACTATGCACAAGAAAGGATGTTTACTGCAATGGCCATCACACTGTATGATACCGCCCACGGCATAAGCCTTCGGCTGCTTGATGTTCAGGATGCACAAGCCTATCTCGAGTTGGTTCAGCATACACGTATCCCTTATCAGCCGGTTGAACCGGTTCGGGATGATGAGTTTTATACGCTGGATGCACAGATGCGGCGGATTAAGGATCGGATGAAAGCTGCTGACGAGGGTACGGGTTATCAGTTCGGCATTTTCACAATTAAGGATGATCTGCTTATAGGGCAAGTCAGTCTGAACAATGTGGTACTTGGTGTTGCCAACTACGCAGACATGGGATATTTCATCCATCCAGATTATCAGGGCGGTGGACGCATGACAGCTGCTGTTAAGCTCGCGGTGGCGTACGGCTTTCGTGCCTTGAAGCTGAACCGGATTCAGGCCGCAGTATTGCCTGCCAATAAAGGCTCTCAGCGTGTTCTGGAGAAGAACGGATTCCAGCCTGAAGGAATCGCTCGTAAATATCTGAAAATTAATGGCATGTATCAGGATCACCAAGTCTATGCTGTGCTTGCAGAGGATTTGGAAGAGGTGCAGCAGCCGTAATGGCTGAAACAGTTGTTCAAGTTAGGGTTCTACATATTAAAACCGCACCATTCCTCGGTAGAGGGACCGTGCGGTTTTTAAATACGAAAAAACCGCCTGGATACCAGGCGGGAGAAATGCATTTCTCCGCTTGAATATCCGGGCGGTTTCGCCAAGAGTTCAGATATTAATATCCGTAGGAGGAATTCAACAGCTCCTCGAACTCTTCCATTGTAATTACATCGTCACCCGTTGGGATGTTGATTTTAAATTCCGGCTTTTGGTTGATCTTCGTGTATGTGTTGGAACCTGTAAAAGCCAGCTTCATTTCGTCTTTGGTATCTTCCGGTTTGATCAGCATGTCAGCGACCATTTTTTGATATACCGGGAAATCATTTTTATCCAAAGCAAAATCAATGTTAAATTTGTTAATCGTGAGAACGTTGTTCAGCTTATCCAGATCTTTGGTCATTTCAGCTTGATCCGCTGCGTTCATCTTCAGATCTTCTTTCGCTTTGTCGATGTCCTCTTGGCTCAGCTGCAGCATATCCCGATATTCTTCTTTGGATACAATGTCCATTACCTTAGGCATCGCTTTAGTTACCAGTACAGTAATAGCTTCCTTCACATTGTCATTGTTCACCGAGAATTGTACAACCTGTTTGGCATCTACACCCTCAGGCAATTTTGCATCTTTGGTATCCAGGTTTTTGAAAAATTTAGCTTGATCATACTCACCCAATACCGCATCCATTAGCTCATTGCTCAGCTTCTGAGTTTTGGCTGCATCCAGTGCATCCGGGTTCCATTCTGTACCCTCTTGCTCAGCAAGTTTTTTCAGATCAAATTCAATGAATTTGTTAACGATATTTTCCGGAATCGGGAAGAACGGAATGTTTGGTACTTTGACGTACAATTTCTCTTTGGTCAGAACCATAGGAATGTTAAACGTCATACCCATATCGCCTTTAAGCTCGATGCCAACGGTCATCTCTGTCTGCATTGGCTCGCTTTGATATACACCCGTTACGTTCAACTGTGCATCCTTCAACATACTCATAAATTGAGTCATGCTTGGATCTGTCTGAGATGCATCACCAGGTTTATAGCTCAATTCATTAATTGTAAAATTGGAACTCATCTCATACGACGTTAATTTGGAAGCATTCGCTGCTGCTGTCTTCAATGCTTCCTTTGGTTCCTGCTTGCTGCTACATGCTGTTAAAGCCAAAGATACAGTTAACAACAATGTAAGAAGAAGCGCCCCCATGCGTTTAGTCATTTGTTTCTCTCCTCTCGTGATAACCCCAAAAAAGTAACTCAATATCAATGATATACCATCCGGGCAGATACTGAAACCTAATTTGGGAAAATTGTGATTGTTCCTCTTTAAAATGGCTATAAAGACCTATGTCAGGTACGGGATGATCTGACTGCTAGTCTTTCCATTATGTATGAATACGCAAAAGCCCCCTGTTTGGTAACAAGGGACTTTCAGATTTGTTCAATTCTGTTATGTCATGCCACCGTATTCGGCAGCAATGAATGGAATTACCCTTGTGGATTCAGGTGATCCACATGGTTCTGATTTTTGACCTTTTTGGAGCCAGACAAGGGTTCCTGCATCGAGGAGCGTTTGGATGAATGACGATGCTGCTGGTTATCCTGAGCTTCCGGTACAGGGACTGCTTTCGGTTTACTCATATAGAAGCCTCCTCATCATAGTATTTAGGAATGGGATGGGTCCCGGTCTTCCGTCTTATCGTGATTTAACTCATCCTGATGGCGACGATCATTGGTATCTTGCTGAATTTGCTGGGTATGATGGCTGTTCACACCCGTCTGTTCAAGATCTTCAACGACATTTTGCAAATTTTTATCTACGCCTGCCTTCGCTTTGGTCAATGTACTTCCAACTCCTTCAGGTTCCATTAGGAATTTGTTATGGATTGCAGGGACTGAGCACATTCATGAATATGTCTGGTGTAGTCATGGGCGAGCTCTTGAATAGGCTCTGTGCGTTCATCTGTTGTCCGCCCATCCCGTTCCACATCAACCAGCTCAACACTAACCTCGCGAGAATCAACATATTGGCATTTAAAATCAAAAGAGTACATCTCGTGCCCTGCTGTTGCAATGTGTATCCGAATCGCTTGTTCATCGGCCTCATCGGCCATCACCTGCGCCTGATCTCCTGCATTCAGGACTTGTGGCAAACGATCCTGCCATGCACCTACAAGTTCGTTCTGATCTATGTTTAGCTCGCGGTTCATCTTAACCACCTCCACTTCTATAACGTGCGGCAATAAAGCCGTTTTTATGCATGCTGCAAGCTCTTGATCGGAGCGGTACTGAACTGCTTCTATGTTTAACCATTGTTTTGGAAAAATCAAAAAAGGACCCGAGCATGATCGCTCGAATCCTTGTTATAAGTGTAGTATGGCGGAGAGGGTGGGATTCGAACCCACGTGGGCTTGCACCCTAACGGTTTTCAAGACCGCCCCGTTATGACCGCTTCGGTACCTCTCCATATATTCATTTTATAAACTTGCCACGAAAATTATCATACCATAGATTAATGATGTAATGCAAGTTTTTTATTTAATTTTATGTTAGTACCTGATTTTAACAGCCGTCAGCACTGTAACACATCATCCGTTCCACCCGCCACCCTCAAATGGCGAATGGAGTTAAGATGATTCGTTGATTATGCTATCTCAAACATCGACTATTTACGGCGAGCGATGACTTCAAGTCCGCCCATATATGGACGCAATGCTTCTGGAATAATCACCGTACCGTCTTCTTGCTGATAGTTCTCCAGAATGGCTGCTACCGTACGTCCTACTGCCAATCCTGAACCGTTCAGTGTATGCACAAATTCAGGCTTCGCCTTAGGCTCTCTGCGGAAACGAATATTGGCACGACGTGCCTGGAAATCTTCACAGTTGGAGCAGGAAGAAATTTCACGGTACGTGTTGCTCTCTGGCAACCATACCTCGATATCATACGTTTTAGCTGAAGTGAAGCCTATATCTGCTGTACAGAGCGTCAACACACGGTATGGCAATCCCAGCAGCTGCAATACACGCTCTGCATTCTGTGTCATTTTCTCCAGCTCATCATACGATGTCTCCGGTGTAGACAGCTTAAGCAGCTCTACCTTGTTGAACTGATGCTGACGAATTAAGCCGCGAGTATCACGTCCTGCCGAACCGGCCTCCGAGCGGAAGCATGAGCTGTACGCCACAAAATGCTTCGGCAAATCATCCGCATTCAAAATCTCTTCGCGATGGTAGTTCGTTACCGGCACTTCTGCTGTAGGAATCAGATAATACTCCGTATCTCTCAGCTTGAACAGATCCTCTTCAAACTTCGGCAGCTGCCCTGTGCCAAACAGGCTGTCCCGATTGACGATATATGGAGGCAGAATCTCTTCATACCCATGCTGGTCACTGTGCAAATCCATCATAAAGTTAATCAGTGCACGCTCCAGACGCGCCCCAAGTCCTTTGTAAAAGGTAAAGCGAGACCCCGTGACTTTAGCGGCTGCTTCAAAATCAAGGATATCCAGCTCCTGTGCAATCTCCCAATGCGCCTTGGGAGTGAAGGCAAACGACCTTGGCTCTTCCCAGCGACGAATTTCGACATTGTCCTCTTCAGATGCTCCCACAGGTACACTCTCATTAGGAATGTTGGGGATCGCCATTGTCAGATCGTTAATCTTCACTTCAAGCTCACGGACTTCTTCGTCCATCGCTTTGATGCGATCGGAAACTTCGCGCATTTCAACAATAAGGTCATCCGCGTTCTCACGATTTTTTTTCAATCTGGCTACTTCTGCTGACACTGTATTACGACGGCTCTTCAGGTTCTCACTCTCCTGCAGCAATTCCCGGCGCTTAGCGTCCAATTCGGTAAATCCTGCAATCAGATCAACTGATTTACCGCGGTTATTCAATGCTTCTTCTACTCGTGCATACTCATTCCGCAATATTTTTACATCAAGCACTACGTACCCCTCCTAGATAAGCCCTCATATCAGGCCTCATGTCAAACCTATAAGTAGAACTCTTATTAAATATACAATATATCTATTATAACCTAATCCGTGCCAATAACCGAAAAAACAACCTATGTCCCCGGTGTCGCCTTCCGCTGCGATTCCCGCTATGCAGCAGTTACAAGCAACATGAGGCATCCGTCCAGATTCAGCTGCCGCAGCGGCCTTGAACAGACGGCTGAGGAGTGATCCGAGGACCGGGAGATCATAGGTTGTACATCATACTTTATTTTGCTTCTACAGATTGTTTGTAAGCTCTAGCCATGTCTACAAAATAAGCATGCAAACGATAGTCGTCTGTTAACTCGGGATGATATGAGCACGCAAGCAAGTGACCCTGGCGCGCTGTCACAATCTCATCGTTATATGTTGACAGCACCTCTACTCCATCGCCAACACTCTCAATCAACGGTGCGCGTATAAATACAGCACGTACCGTCTCATCAATGCCTTTGACGGGCAGATCGGTCTCAAAGCTCTCTCTCTGTCTTCCAAACGCATTGCGGGACACGGTCATATCCATGAGCTCCAGATGAGCCTCATCCTGCCCCTGAATATGCTTAGCCATAACAATCAAACCCGCACAGGTTCCGAATACCGGCTTGCCTTCTGCGGCAAAAGCACGAATCGCTTCCATAAATCCGTACTTGCGCATCAGCTTGCCGATTGTTGTGCTCTCGCCACCTGGCAGAATCAGGCCATCCAGTTCTTCTAACTGCTGAATTTGCTTGATAGCTATACCTTCTGCCCCAGCACGTTCAATACTTCTGATATGCTCCGTAACAGCACCCTGAAGTGCCAAAACACCGATCTTCATCTGTGAATTCCCCTTCTCTTACCAGCCGCGATCCTGCATACGCTCGGAAGGTGCAAGTTTGGAAATTTCGATGCCTTTCATTGGCGCTCCAAGATTTTTGGAAACTTCTGCAATCAATTTGTAGTCTGTGTAATGAGTCGTTGCTTCTACAATCGCACGAGCGAACTTCTCAGGGCTGTCGGATTTGAAAATACCGGAACCTACGAACACCCCATCCGCTCCAAGGTGCATCATAAGTGCAGCATCTGCCGGAGTGGCTACGCCACCCGCTGCAAAGTTAACCACTGGCAATTTTCCATTCTCATGCACATCCAGCAAAAGCTCGTAAGCTACGCCCAGGTTTTTCGCTTCCGCATACAGCTCGTCCTTAGACATATTCGTCACTTTACGAATCTGGCTGTTAATGAAACGCATGTGGCGTACCGCTTCAACAATGTTACCTGTTCCCGGCTCACCTTTGGTACGAATCATGGACGCACCTTCACCAATACGACGAAGGGCTTCACCCAAGTCTTTCGCTCCACATACAAACGGTACAGTGAACTCATGTTTATCAATATGGAATACTTCATCCGCAGGAGTAAGTACCTCACTCTCATCGAGGTAATCCACACCCAGCGACTCAAGCACTTTAGCTTCTACATAGTGACCGATACGAGCTTTAGCCATAACAGGAATCGTTACAACCTTCATTACTTCTTCCACAATTGTTGGATCGGCCATACGAGCCACTCCACCTGCTGCACGAATATCGGAAGGAACACGCTCAAGTGCCATTACTGCTGTTGCACCTGCAGCTTCCGCAATTTTAGCTTGCTCAGCGTTCATGACGTCCATGATAACGCCGCCTTTTTGCATTTCAGCCATACCTCTTTTAACGCGTGATGTTCCCGTTTCCATATTCCAAGCCCCCCGTAGTGTATGTGTTGTCTCCCATTTTCAATAAGCATTGAACTGCTTGTTTCCTTATGAAAGAACCTTAGACTTTTTTACTTTAATACGTCGAATTCTAACTTGATATTTTACCGTAAAAAACGTAAATATACAATCCATTCATTCGGTAATAGTTTGTATTTTTCGGTTAGAACAGGTTTTTGATTCCGTCAAACAGATCAACGAAGAAATCTTTAATGGCACGGAAGAACAAACGGAACCAGCCGCCCTTTTCCGCCTCTTCAGCAGTAATCAGGTTCACCGTTTTCTCCTGCGGTTCCATTCCCTCTGCTTTGTAAGTGTACGTTACCGTACCAACCTTGGTGCCCGCTTTGATCGGTGCCACCAGTTTGTCCGCTTCAGTTACACTTGCTTTGAATGTAACCTCCAGGTTCTGAGTTCCTTTAGGCACGACAAAACTTACCGCATTATCTGTAACAACCGGGACGGAGGTCTCTTTCCCTTTTTTCAAAGGTACTGATTCCCAGCCTGTTACTTTTGTTTTACCTGCAACGGCTTGTTTAACCTCGAAATTGTCGAATCCATAGTCCAGCACCTTTTTAGTCTCTCTAAAACGAGCAGATTCCGAATCGGTGCCCATAACTACGCTGATCAGACGCATGCCGTTACGTTCAGCCGTACCTGTAAAGTTATTACCTGCGTTGCTTGTATGACCTGTTTTCATGCCATCCAGACCTTCGTAGGCGTAGCTTTTGAAGTTGGTTATATTTTTATTCGCTTCCAGCATCCAGTTATAGTTGATAATCGGCGCTTTATCGTTAGGACGGAATTTGTAGGATTGAATTGTTGTGAAATCCTTGTAGTCCGGGTGATCTCTTACAATATATCTGCACAGAATCGCTGCATCCATCGCAGACATCACCGTTTCCTTGTCTTCTGCTGGACGAAATTCAGCTGGCATATCTTTTCGGTCCAGGCCGGTGGAATTAATGAAGTGAGTATCCTTCATCCCCATGCGCTGAGCTTCTTCATTCATCATTTTCACGAACTCTTGCTCCGAACCTGCAACATACTCAGCGAGCGCAACAGTAGCGTCATTTGCTGAACCAACCGCCATCGCGATATACAGATCCTTCACTGTGTGCTTGTCACCTTCAGCCAGGAAAATACGTGACCCGATACTTTCCGCTGCGTTCTTACCAACTGTAACTACAGTATCCCAGCCAAACTTACCCTGCTTAACCTGTTCAGCAACGATATATTCTGTCATCATTTTGGTCATACTCGCTGGCGGCATTGCTTTATCTGCATTAACCGACAAAAGGATCTCGCCTGTGGAAGCTTCCATCAGGACTGCTGACCTCACATCAAGTCCAAGCGAATCGACTGACGGAATGCTCACAGCCTTTGCTGATGTTTTTGTAGTAGTTGCCGCTGCCGTCAGAACCTGACCAGAGTTGTTTGCTGCCGCCATCACAGGCATTACCGCAGACATACACAGCATGTTAAGCAGCATAACGGAGGCTACGCTCTTTTTGAGGATTTGACGTTTCTTCTTATTCATGTGTTTGGCTTTCAATTGATGAATACTCCCTTCGATCCGAAGCTTCTGAATGAGATGCCTCAGTGCAGCTGAAGCTGCCCATTTTCTTAATCCCTGTCCATGTGTAATTGGATGTGTATCTGTGTTATATGCGCTGTATCGAAATGAGCAAGTTCTTTGCTCTAACGTCCAGATCTATTATCACTTCGTTCGCATCTTGCCGATTGCTTATGTACCTTAATCAGACATCGGCTCTTCTTGTCGTGGATATGTCAAACCGGACTCCACTTAGATATAAATAGTACAGCAATGAATCACATCAAAAAATCGCCGCATCGCCCATATCCATCCTTGGACGGTCACCGCTTGTTCTATTCTATCACAGGGGTATCCGCAAAAAAAGACAAGCCCGGCGAAAATCGCCGGGCTTGTCATGGAAATGATTAACTCTCTTCGGATTACAACGAATAGTTGGGTGCTTCTTTGGTAATCTGTACATCATGCGGATGGCTCTCACGAAGACCAGCGCCTGTAATACGGATAAAGCTTGTATCGTTGCGCAATTGATCCAGGTTGCTTGTTCCGCAATATCCCATACCCGAACGCAGACCGCCGATCAATTGATGAATCGTATCAGACAAAGGTCCTTTGTAAGCTACACGACCCTCAATGCCTTCAGGAACCAGTTTTTTGTCGTCGTCCTGGAAGTAACGGTCTTTACTGCCTTGTTTCATTGCAGCCATCGAACCCATACCACGATATACTTTGTAACTGCGTCCCTGGAAGATTTCCGTTTCTCCCGGACTTTCTGCTGTTCCTGCGAACAGGCTTCCCAGCATGACTGCATGAGCGCCCGCTGCAAGAGCCTTGGTGATCTCACCAGAGTATTTAATACCGCCGTCAGCGATAATAGGTACACCGTACTCACGTGCTACGGTAGCACAGTCATATACTGCTGTAACTTGCGGAACCCCGATACCTGCAATAACACGAGTTGTACAGATGGAGCCTGGTCCAATACCGACTTTAACGACAGATGCACCCGCTTCAATCAGATCACGTGTTGCTTCCCCTGTAGCAACGTTACCTGCAACGATGGTCAGATCAGGGAAACGTTCACGCAGCTGACGAACCGCGTCGATGATGTTAATGTGATGTCCATGTGCCGAGTCAACCGTAATCAGATCCACACCCGCTTTAACAAGAGCGTCTGCACGTTCAAAAGTATCTTTCGAGATACCAATCGCTGCACCAACCAGAAGACGACCTTGCGCATCCTTGGCAGCTTGCGGGAACTGAATTGCTTTCTCAATATCTTTAATGGTGATAAGACCCTTCAATGTGTTGGACTCATCCACCAATGGAAGTTTTTCGATTTTATGCTTCTGCAAAATAACTTCAGCCTCTTGCAAAGTCGTACCAACTGGCGCTGTTACCAGATTTTCATGCGTCATAACTTCACTGATCTTGATATTGAAATCATGAATAAAACGCAAGTCACGGTTCGTCAGGATACCTACAAGCTTCTGGTCGCCTTCAACAATAGGCACACCAGAAATCCGGTATTTTGCCATAACTGCTTCAGCATCAGATACCAGATGGTCCGCAGTCAATGAAAATGGATTAGTAATAACTCCGCTTTCTGAGCGTTTAACCCGATCTACCTCTTCCGCTTGTTGTTCAACAGACATATTTTTATGAATAATACCAATACCGCCCTCGCGTGCAATTGCAATTGCCAACGTCGCTTCTGTAACAGTATCCATCCCTGCGCTAATCAATGGAATGTTCAATTTGACGTTATCGCTCAAACGAACGGATACGTCTACTTCTTTTGGCAGTGTCTCGGATTTCCGCGGCACTAGCAATACATCATCAAAGGTGAAGCCTTCCTTACCAAATTTATCTTCCCACACGCAAGTGTTCCTCCTTATGTTTGCTCAGCTTTACGGACCAAAACCCGAAGATTCCAGGCTGTATTTTATGCCGAAAATACGTTTTCTGAAAATATATTATTGTCCATCTTAGCAAAGCGATATTTAGAATGTCAAGGGAAACTCCTTGGATATATCAGGTGTAGTATCCCATGTACACAACTGTGTTCCTTGTGTGGACATGCTTTGATAATATAACAAAAAAAGCGCCCATTCATTCAGACTGGCACGCCTACTTCAATTGTTATTTAAGTTAGGATTTCCTGAAATGTACAGTTTTATGTTGCATTTAATTAGCATAAGGATGCATAACTATGGCATAAAAAATAAAAACCACCACCGAATATCATCGGCAGTGGTTCTTTGCTTGGCGGCGTCCTACTCTCCCAGGACCCTGCGGTCCAAGTACCATC
>NZ_JACHKG010000039.1:0-48036 GCF_014203995.1 Paenibacillus sp. JGP012
GCGTTCGTCCTGAGCCAGGATCAAACTCTCCAATAAAGTATTGAAAAGAGCGATTAGCTCATTTTGAATCTGACGAGATTAAAAATCTCATTGTTTGTTCCAGTTTTCATACAGCCAGATGGCATGCACCAAAAACCTTCACGTTCATTCTGCAAGCAAAATGATTACTCACTCGTTGTTCAGTTTTCAAAGATCAAACTTTTCTTCGTTACCGAAACTAGTTCGTTTCAGCAACTTTTATATCATATCATTTCCGAACCAACTTTGCAAGCTCTTTTTTCCAAGCTTCTTTCGAAGCATTTTTGTAAGCTGCTTGCTGCACCGTGTAAACCGTGTTTTCTTGGCCGGAATTAGAATATATCACGAATCACCCTCGCTTGTAAAGCACTAAATATTAAAATAAATTATACATAGTATAGGTTTTGTATTTTAGACATTCGAGACACGCCCCAATTCCACATACCTATCATTAGCTAACCGAGTTTAAAATTAAATATTTCATTAATATTTACCTCTTTATAATAGAAGAAACCTGCCTAAAGTCTATTGCCTTTTACATACACAAAAAAACAGCAGTTTTCACAGATGTGCTTACCATCCCCAAAAACTGCTGCTTCCCTAACGAAACCCAGCTCTGCCTTCTCCACTGCCCGTTCACTTGGACTTATCTGCAGCCGATTCAGAACTTTCCTTATTTTTAGTGCCCTTGCTTTTATAAGGCTTTGGGGCACTCTTGGCTCGATTGGCACTGGCTTGCCAGCGGTTCCAGCCCTTTTTGCCTGTACCACGACCAGTGCCGCCCTTGCCTTTTGCTTTACTCATTTTATCACTCCAATAGTTCTGTCTATGTCTAAAAATGATCTTCCTTGGTCCTGTCCACTGTAAACCGACTCATGTGACTCACTTCCAGCAACTCTTATTATACCAGAATTGAAGTATCCACGTTTTCCCCTACAGATTGATATTATCCAGCCACTAAACTTGTGCCTTTGGTTCTTGTACTGTCTCGACAGTTCTTAGCACACGTAAAGATAACAGGAAACAAATTCCGAGCACCGCGGCAGCTGAAACATATGGATAGTTAATGTTAACATCAAATAATGCGCCCGCTACGATCGGTCCGGCAATATTGCCCAGACTGGTATAAGCCGAATTCAAGCCGGCAACGAAGCCTTGCTGCTCCTCAGCTAGTTTGGACATCTGTGTACTAATGGCAGGACGCAAAATATCCATTCCCAAAAACACGGTAAACGTTACAACAACGATGAGCCAGTACGTATGCACAAACAGAGTCAGCAGTACAAATACAGAAACAAACAGCAAGCATACGGAAATGACCTTTTTCTCACCGAATGTATTCAGCAGCCAGCCGATCAGAGATACCTGTACAACGGCTCCGGCAATTGAACCAAAAGTAATAATAAATGCAATATCTTTCGTCGTGAAACCGAATTTATGATCCACAAACAGTGAGAATACCGTTTCATAGTTAGCCAAGCCAAACGCCATAACAAATACAATGATCAAGCTGAAAAAGTAAGGCTCACGATAAGAGTTTAACAATTGAGCGACCATACCTGGTGCTTTTTCCTTCACTCTATCGGTTTCAACTGACGACTGCTCACTCGCACTCCGTTCGGATTCCGGCAAAATAATCAATGTGATAATAGCAGCCAGCAAACCGGCAACCCCCGCAGCATAAAAAGGAACCCGAATGCCAAACTCCGCAATGTAACCGCCAATGCCCGGACCGATAATAAAGCCTGTCGTAATGGCCGCATTAATTAGCCCCATGCCTTTACCGCGCTCTTCCTCCGTCGTAATATCCGCAGTGTACGCCATAACAGCCGGGAAAATCATCGCTGCACCAACCCCGCCCAGCATCCGGGCTGCGAAGAGCAGATAAGGTGCATTTACTGCGCCAAACATAAATTCAGATACGGCAAAGATCAGCATGCCGATGACAATAATCTTTTTACGTCCCCACTGATCTGACCATCGTCCGGCAGCCGGAGAGAACAGGAATTGAGTAAACGAGAACGCCGCAAACAGAAGTCCCATCGTAAAGCCTGTAATATGAAGCAAATTCATATAAGCAGGCATAATTGGAACAACCAGACCTATGCCCATAAATACCAGAAAAATATTGAACATTAACAGCAGCAGCGCGCCCCTGCTTCGTGTCAGCAAAGCCATGATTCCATCCTCCAGTGTTGTTGTCTAATTATGCTGTTTATCCTTCGCAATTCCGTAAAGGAATACACCAGCAGCCTGACGATATAATGCCAGTGCCTCTTCGGGCTCCAGCTTCCTTGACATTTGACTGAGTCCAATAATGATGCTTTCCAGAATAAGCGCAAGATGCTCCACATTGTTCTGGTTGAACTCACCTTTATCTATTCCTTCCTGAATCAGCTGTTTGTTGAATTCAATGTGACGCTCGAACATAACAGCAATCCGTTCCTGAATATCATTCTCTTTTTTCTCTCCTGTAAAAAATTCATCAGCTGCCTTTGTTAAAGGATGATTCAAATCATCCATAATTAGCTGTTCTGCCAGCCCGTAGATTTTCTCAGTGGAAGTGCGATATAGATGTTCTTTCGCGCTCCAGCTCGCTTCCCATTCCCGATCCCATTCATCAATGAGATAGAGGAAGAGCCCTTCTTTGCTTTTAAAATGATAATAGATATTCCCTTTACTGCTGCCTGTAGCGGCGACAATATCCTCAATCGAAGTTGCTTTATATCCTTTTTGTACAAAAAGGGCTTTGGAAGCATCAGCGAGTTTCTTCTTTGTCTGCTCGGACTGGAGCTGCTTTTTATTCATACTCACTCACTTCACTCCATTCACATATACATACTGAACGTTCGTTCTGTATTTTATCAAAACTGCATTTAATTCGCAATACATAAAGAAAGAACCCGCAGATAACTGCGTGCTCTTCACTTTGGTTATAACTTTGCCTGTATAGGTTCTATTTAATGACTCCAGCCATGTAAACTGCTGATCCATATCATGCTATTTTAGCTTTTCACCTTATCATGTTACTTAATCTTTTTGCCTTGACCGTGCAGAATCTTCATCTGGCCGTTCTCGTATCCAACCTGATAAGTGACATTATATCGTGATGTGATGTATTCCCCATCCTTGCGTTCTTCTGCAGCAATTACACCGCTTACTTCCAACTCATCCTCAGCGGTACGCTTGGAAGATATCTTCTCCAGGGTCACATCACTTGTATACGTATAACCTTCACGGAATTTGGCGTAACTTGTACTGCTCTGCCAGTCACTTCCGAGCAGCGCATAAGCAGATACATAATCACTCATGCTCAGATAACTGTAAAAGTCAGCAACCACGCCCTCCGCTTCCGATAAGTCCGCTGAGGACGTTTGTGAAGAGTTGTCCAGAACCGTCTGAACAGACTTGGCATCAGAGGAAAGCTCGGACCACTGCTGCACCTGTTTCAGCACACTGGTGATCGGAATGCTGAATCCAATTCCACCTTCCTGTTTCACCACCGTTGAGTTGATGCCCAGCACTTCTCCTGTCTCGGCATTAATCAGCGGGCCTCCGCTGTTGCCGTTAGTTATCGGAGCAGAGATCTGATACAAGTTGTTATAGATATACGGTTCAATCTCAAAGCTGCGGTCAAGTCCGCTAATAATGCCAGTGGTGACGGTGTTTTCAAAGCCCAGCGGGCTGCCCAATGCAAGAATCTCATCGCCCACCTCTGCTTTGGCAGAAGAGATGGGCAGTGGTTCTATTTTCACAAGATCCGGGACTCTGACGACAGCTATATCTGTTTCTTCCCCGATGCCGATGACTATCCCCTGATATTCCTGATGATCCAGAGTGCGAACGGTCACTTCTTTCGAGCCCTCTACCACATGTGCATTGGTGATTACATCACCCTTGTTATTGTATAAAAAGCCGGAGCCCAGACCTTCGCCGCTCTCGATCGTGACCACTTTTTTCTGACTATCCTCAATAATCTGCTTGCGTGTTTTTTTATTTGAAGCGTTAGAAGTCGTATTGGCCTCAGGCTTTTCCGTTCCTTTAGAAGAGGCAACTGCCAGTTTGGGTGCAATCGCCAGCTCGTCGGCTGCCTGCTCGTGAATCCAGAATACGCCTCCAGCACCGGCTCCAATGATTATTGCACTGGAAACGATCGTGCCCCATATCCGTTTGCTCATTTGATCCCCTCCTACTCCACATACCATGATGCATTCGTAACCGTCACATTTGTTGCTTCATATACCCCGTAATAGTAGGTTTCAAAATAACCCTCTTCGCCTACATCTAATATCGTCGGGTATACATAAGCATCCGTTTCACCGATATAATCACCATTCGAAGCATTGATATTGACGATAAGAGCCACCGACGAAATTGGACGTGTGCCCTGATTAACGATTGATCCGCTGATATACAAATCTCCGTACTCATCCAGTTCAGCAGACAGATCTGTAACATATACAGCCCCTGTGCGATTTCGAAGCTCCTCCTCAGCTGCCTGCTGCTCGGCAAGTCGAATACGTTCTTCCTCCGCTTTCTCAAACGCCTTTTTCTCCCGCAGCACTTCGTCCCGATATTTGGTCAGCTTTTGGTCATCTGGTGCATAGGATAAACCGTTGTCCACGGTCTGCAGCGCTGCTGTAAAATTACGTTTCTTCACCTGCTGCTCCGCTTGTTTATAACTGATGCCTGCCAGCTTGTCGATGATCTGCTTTCGTACCGCTTCCGCTTCCTTGCCGCTCAAGCCGGATATCGTTTTGAGTTTCCCCGCCAGTGCTTCTACGGTGGTTAACTGATCAATTTCTTTTTTGACCTTTAGAACAGCCAGCGTTACTTTTCGATTGTTCAAGGCTGCCCTTGCTTTAGCAAATACGGGCTCCTGCCGCTCGTTTAACGTTTTCGCTGCCGTTTGAATGATTTTGTCCGCTTCTGACAGCTTGCCTGTTTTGAGTAAACCCGCAGCTTCATCCATCTGATTGAATAGATTGTAGGCTTTTGCCGTAATCTGCCGGTCCTGAACCAACGCTTCTACATTCGGTCTGTAGCCAAGTGCTTGATCCAGCAGCTTGATGGCCTCCGCATATTTCCCATTCAGCGCGGCTTGCTCTGCCTCATGATGCAATGTCTTTACTTGAGCATTAACAGCACTCTCCTGATTATAATAATACGTCAGCAGCGCACCCATAAATGCTGCAAGCAGCAGCGGAATAATCCATAGAAAAGGGCTATTTTTACGTTTGCTCACCTCTCCGGCAGAAGCTGCATTGCGGGGTGAAAGTCCTTCCTGTTCCTTCCAGATCTGATCCTCCGTAGAGCTGACTTGTTTGAGCACAGTTCCACACTTCTGACACTGTGCTTGACCCGAGCTGTTTTTTGTCCCGCATACGTGACAGTACACCCTGATCCCTCCATCTAAAAATATGTATGTTTCCATTGCTTATCTGTTATTAAGCTGTTCTTCTACCCGTTAACAGAATATGTGTATCTGAATCTCAGGGTGAATCGACATATATCATATAGCAAAAAGGTAAAATGCACCATATCTTACTGCGATAAAATGCATTATTCGCTATTGGCTAGGTGATGTCAGGCTTTGTAATGATTCACCTTTCCATAAAGATAAACATTGCAGGCAAGGAGACATCACAATTGTGATTCGTTCATCTAAAAAAGCCCTCCTGTAGTCAGGAAGGCTTTCTACATTGTTATGCACAGTATCTTATTTGCTTTCTGAGCTTAGCACGAAGAGCCACCATCGATCCCTCGGATTGGTAGAATAGAATCCACTCCAAAATATCACCTCGCGTATGCGCTATCAATTACGTATAATGAACGTATTCCAACATGTGAGGTGAAAGGGATGTTGTTCCCGATCGTTCGAAGTAGTTAGAAATCGGGCTGGATCAAAACGCGTACCAGCTGCCAAGGGGCAGGTCTGTCCATTTGAGCCTGTTCGATGCTTTACACACGAATGATTACACAAGGAGACACATCCATAACCATAACATCACATATTGGAGGAAGGTTAAAGTATGACAAAAAAATGGGATTACGAAGCATTCTATGAACGTGTCGGTCGGCAAAACGGCTGGGATTTCAGCACAATGAAGGTTGTATCTGATACCCCTGATTGGGATTTCTACGAAGAGGTTATTCGCTGCACGCAAACCTCAGACTTGCTGCTCGATATTGGCACCGGCGGAGGAGAAGCCGTGTTGTCCATTGCAGAACATGCTCATCTGCTTGTGGGCATTGATCTGGCTCAAGGCATGATCGATACTGCCCGGCGAAATCTGAAGAAAGCGGCAAGCTGCTCCGCAAACAGTTCCAATGTCCGCTTCGTTCAGATGGATGCAGACCATCTCGAGTTCCCGAATGAGTTTTTCAACACCGCATCCTGCAGACATTCCGCATTCTCTGCATCGGAGGTATACCGGGTACTCGCAGAGGACGGCATATTTCTGACCCAACAAGTCAGCGAGCATGACAAATTAAATATCGCGCAGGCTTTCGAACGCAGGCAGCATTCCGGCATTGAACCTGACGCGCTGCTGGAACGCTACAGACAGGAGCTTGCACGCGCCGGTTTCCGGCAGATCGAGGTCCGTGAATATAATGTAATGGAGTATTATGCAACACCAGAGGATCTCCTGTTTTTGCTCATGCACACGCCGATTGTGCCTCATTTTGGAGAACATGCTTCCGATCTGGAGACTTTCAAACAGTTTGTGCAGGACCACCGGCACGAGAAGGGGATTCGCACCAACTCGGCACGCTTTATGATTACAGCAAGAAAATAATCTGAAATATATTCAAAAACGCGCGTTGGCAAATCCGGGTGGATTCAGCCAACGCGCGTTTTGTTCATTATACTTGCCGCTCGCTGTTTATGAAAAAATTTTACTGAGTCAAATTACTGATCAAGCTGCAATTTCTCCAGGAACGGCTTTAACCGATCCACTACATAATGGCTGCCCCCGCGCCCGTTAACTTCTTCGATCACCGCTGCCAGAAGGAACGATGGCGATTCCGTATCAAACGTAACGAAAAAGCCATTCTCCTGACCTTGCTCGCCCTTCTTCGCTTTCAGCTCTGCCGTACCGGTCTTGCCTGCAAGACCACCAGCAATTGAACTGAGGGCATGTCCTGTTCCTCCTTGACGAGAAACAACCTCTTTCAAAGCATTTTTGACGGTGTTGGCCACATCGGGTGTGATAATTGCCGCAGGGTCAGAGGTTTCTTTGCCAACAATGAGCACAGGCTTTACAAGCTTGCCTTCATTCACAAACGGTGTAAAAGCAGCGGCAAGATGAATCGGCGACATTAACATCTCCCCTTGTCCATATGACGTGTCGGCAAGCAGCACCTCGGAGGATAAGTCCTTATGTGCTTCATTGGCATACTGACTCGGCTTCAGGTACAGCTCATCCATTCCGAAATTATCGCCAAACCCGAACTTCTGAATGCCCTCGATGAACTTGGCACTGCCCATTTCTGTCGCTTCCATCGCAAAATAAATATTGTCGGAATACACCAGCGCATCCACCATATTAACCGGACTCAGGCTTTTCACCCGCTTGACGTAATATCCACCCCAGCTGTCATCTTTCCTCCACTGCAAACCGGAAATGTCATGAGTTTTATCCGCGGTTGTTACGTTCTCCATTAATCCGGCTGCCGCGGTAATTGCTTTGAAGGTCGAACCCGGGGCATACCGTGTCGTAACTCGATTGATAAAAGGAAGCTTCTCATTCGCCGAATAGGCGTCCCATTCCGCTTGCGTCAGGCCCGTGACCATTTTGTTTGGATCGTATGACGGTGCACTTACCAGCGCCAGCAGGTTGCCATCCTTTGGATTCATCATCACCATTGCTCCGGCATCACCGCCGCCAGACAGCGTTTGATACAGCCTTTTCTGCTGCGCCGAGCTGATCGTGAGCTGCACATCTTTGCCATCCACCGCATCCTTGCGAATTAATTCGGAAAGGGTATTCCCCGCTTGATCGGTGATCTCAATCAAAGCACCGCGCTCTCCGCGCAGCTGTTTCTCCATGGATTGCTCCAGTCCTGCTTTGCCGATCCAATCCTCCGCGCGGTAATATCCCTCGGTGTCTTTGTCCAGGTCCTCCTTGGTCGCTTTACGAACATAGCCAATCAGATGCGCGGCTGCTTCTCCAAGGGGATAATATCGGACCTCCTTGCTTTGCAATGCAACACCACTCAGTGAATCCGGAACATCGAACTCCTCCGTAGAACCGATCGGGACAAAAAATCCGGGCTTCACCCACGTCTGATTCAGCGCCTTCTGAATGCCTTCTACGGATACATTGTAATGATCTGCGATGCGAGCAATCATCTGATCGGGTTGATCTCCCAGCTTCTCAGGCACAATTCCCCATTCATTCATGGTCCCTTGGGTTGCGAGCGGTAATCCATCACGATCTACAATATTTCCTCGAGCCGGAAACAAAGTCTTCACCCGAACCTTGCTTCCTTTCACCATGTCACTGAGAATCAGGGATGGCTGCCAGTTAATTTGCCAGATTTTGCTCCCGTCCTCCAGCTCCTGTCTAACTAATTTTAACGTATGGGTCTCACTGATATCTCCCAGAAAAGTAGTCAGGTGAAGATTGTAATTTGCCTCGTAGAGGTCCGGATTACCGTCATTCTCCTGACCCGTCTTCGCTTCTGAACCCGCTTTCTGATCTGTATTCGCTCCGGCATCCGCTCCAGCTTCAGTCTCTGCTTCCTGCAGCGGCTGCAGCTCAGCCTTGATGTCGGAAACCTGCATGCCCGTATATATGGCATTGTATTTCTCGACAAACTGCTCCTTTGTCATGCCTGCTTCGGTCAACGAAGCAGGTGACATTAACGAATACAACTGGTCGAACTCTTTCTTCTGCAGATGCTCTATGTACTGATTTACGGTGGTCTGAGGTTTCGCTTCCTCGGGTTTGTTGTTCTGCATGTATAAATACATTCCGATGCCGCCTGCAAACAGGATGGGCAGAAGTCCATATAATAATTTACGTTTTGATTTCATGTCAGTTCACCTCTACTCTATACTATAGATTTCCAGCACGGATTAAACAATGTAACAAATCTGATGAATTTGTCATTAAAAATAGCCTTCGGCTCACATAATATGTTTAAATAAGAATAGTGAATTACATACTAAAGCTTTTTTGCTGTGAAGCAAAAAGCTGAAAAGGAGCCCGATGATGGAAATCAGCTATTTTTTACTCCCCAAAGCCGAAGTGGCCTATATCGAGTCTACCGCTTCCATGAAAGATGCTATCGAGCAGCTGGAATCGCACCACTACACCGCCATTCCCGTAATTGACCCGGATGGAAAATATGTTGCTACTCTATCCGAAGGCGATCTGTTATGGAAAATGCGGGGCACCCCCGGTTTGACATTTGACAATATGGATCAAGTGCAGGTGCATGAGATCAGCAATCGCGTTTATAATGAATGCGTGTACATCGAAGCAGAGATGGAAGATATGCTGACCCTTGCAGCAGATCAGAACTTTGTACCCGTGGTCGATATAGATCGTGTCTTTCTCGGCATCATTCGTCGTAAAGATATCATTGAATATTACACCCGCAACATTTCAGATTAACACGAATCTGGAGGAGCAGCAGATACACAGGTGTGTCTGCATAAGATATTACGAAGAAGGCGAGCTTACGGGCTCGTCTTTTTTGCATCTGTACAGAAAAACCCAAAATATATTCCATATCGTGGATTTATAATAAAAATGTTGCTAATTATCGCTGAAATAAATACAATATTCATCATAATTCGACATTTATCCCAATGACCATATCAGCTTATGTTCAGAATCTGTTCAGAACTGCATTGTATGATAGACATATTGTCAGACTTGATAAACGCTAGCTATTTTACCACGCATAGAGAGAGGTATGCACCTTGAATCGTTTAAGCACGCGCAACAAAATACTGGTCACTGCAACAGTCATTATGTCCTGTATTTACGTCATCTGGCGTACATTCTTCACCATTCCTTTCGGCCATGGCCCTCTTGCTGTGACCGCTGGTCTTGCCCTCCTCATTGTTGAACTCATCGGCATGTTTGAACTGGCCGTGCATTTCTATAATATGACCCGGCTTGAATATCCCGAGCTTCCCGTTGTGGACGAGGTTTTATATCCGGATGTCGATGTTTTTATTGCAACCTACAATGAACCGGCATCCCTGCTCTTCAAAACGATAAACGGTTGTCTCAACATGGATTATCCCGATCGCTCCAAAGTACATATTTATCTATGTGACGACTCCAATCGTCCCGAGATGCGGGAACTGGCTGCTCATATGGGCATTCACTATCTAACCCGAACAGAGCATATCCATGCCAAGGCCGGAAACCTGAACAACGCCATGAAGCATACTTCCTCACCTCTAATCGCCACGTTCGATGCCGATATGATTCCGAAGCATGATTTTCTGACGTCCTGTGTGCCGTATTTTTTGACAGGAGAAAAAATTGGCTTCGTTCAAACTCCGCAAAGCTTTTATAATCCGGATCAATTTCAGTACAACCTGTATTCGGAAGCCCGCATTCCCAATGAACAGGACTACTTCTATCGTGATGTGCAGGTTGGGCGGAACAAGTCCAACTCCGTCATCTATGGCGGAACCAATACGGTGCTGTCCAGACAAGCCCTTGAGGACGTTGGTGGTTTCTATACCGGGTCGATTACAGAAGACTTTGCAACCGGTATTGAAATGCAGAGCAAAGGGTATCGCTGTTATGCCACCAATAAGGTGCTGGCTTCAGGACTTGCTCCCGGTGATCTGAAAAGCCTGATCAAGCAGCGTCAGCGCTGGGCACGCGGATGTATCCAGACGGGCAGAAAATTGAACATTCTCTTCAAGAGAGGTCTTACTTTTGCCCAAAGACTGAACTATATCTCATCCATTACCTACTGGTATGCCGGCTTAAAACGGCTGCTGTACATTATGTCGCCTATTCTGTTTGCTGTGTTTGGTGTGCTGGTGGTGAAATGCACCATTCTGGAGATTCTGGTGTTCTGGCTGCCGATGTACCTGCTGACCAATACATGTCTTCGTATGCTGTCAGGCAATATTCGAACGACCAAATGGACCAATGTATATGAAACGATATTGTTTCCGTCGCTGCTGCCTGCCGTTATTCTGGAAACACTCGGCATCACCATGAACAAGTTTGCAGTCACTCGCAAAGATGGAGCACATAATGATCGCAGCTACCAGATCAAACAGATTATTCCTCATCTCATTCTGGCGGTGCTGTCCGTAATTGGTATTGTGAACTGTATCCACTGGACCTTTAGTCAAGGCACGATTGGTTTTCTTGTCGTTTTATACTGGTTGCTGATCAACTTCTACAACATTATGATGTCCATCTTTTTCCTCAGCGGACGCAAGGTGTTCCGCAACTATGAGCGTGTGCTGGCTGCTGTGGAGTGTACGCTGACCACAGAGGGGGAAACCCTCTCGACTGTTACTTATGATATCTCGGAAGGCGGCATTTCCATTCTGCTGGATACACCAAGATACATTCCGAGTGATGCTGAATTTGGCGTGCAGCTGGTATCGGGTCCTTATTCGAGCGAGTTCAAAGCCAAGGTCACACACGTCACTACATTTGGAACCAAGTGGAAGTATGCATTTAAAGTGCATGAGATTAACGAAGCAGAGCAGCGCCAGCTGCTGCACATTGTGTATGATCGCGAGCCAACGCTTCCTCAGAAGCTGGACAAGGATATCAGTACATTTGAAGACATTCGTCTGAACTTTGTACGCCGCGGACAGATCGGCATGATGTCGAACCGCAAGCTGGCCCGTATTTCGCTGAACCACGAGCTTGAAACAACCGAGTATGGCACAGTGACCCTGCTGGATTTCAACTACGATTTTATACTTGTGCAGATGTCTCACCCGGAAATGGCCTACGAAGTTCGTCTGCCTCTTGCGGAAAATCTGATTCTCGACTGTGAATGGGTAAAATCGATGCGAAGCAAACACGGCATTTTGTATCGGGTTCGAAACATTCGCGACATCGCCCGCAGTGGTCAAATGCCAGAGCTGGAGGCCCTTTTGAAGCAGTGGAATGTAGCGTATATCGAGTCTCGCAAACCAAAGGGCACATCCTCTTACAAAAACTTCGTCTCCGATGATGAACTGAACGAGATGGCTTATTTATAAATAATGGAGGCAAAAAAGCATGCGTACGAAATGGCAGCAGTGGCTGCTTCTCGCGATTGTGACGGGGTTGTGGAGCATGAGCAGTTCCTATGCCAGTGCTTCAACTCAGCCTGAACAGCTGCACTGGAGCGAACGTTCCATCCATAAGTGGAGCAATGGTGCCAAGGTGCAGTCCAATGTGGACCGTAATGGCAGCTTGCAGATCAGCACCAGCACACAGGGGCTGAACAAAGGATTTTATTCTGCCTATCTATACGAACTGCAGAACAGGGATTGGTCGGGCAGCGGCGAGCTAAGGTTCTCCGTACGCAATGACTCGGATCAGGCACTGCCACTAAACGTTGTTATCACCCGAGCTGACCGGGCCGCACTCACTGTTTCGAACGAACGTCAGGTCATCCTGATTCCGAAAGCAACCAAGCAACCCGGGCTGGTTCAACCCGTGAATGGATTGATTGAACTTGCGCCGGGATTTGAAGGCGAGGTTCGTGTTCCCTTTTCCAGCCTCATGATTCGCAATAAACCTGCTACAGCCGGACACGTCACTCCGGGAAACATTCTGAGCTGGGGGATCACCATGACAACATCGGAAAATGCACAGCTGAGCTATCGCATAGGAAACGTCAAGCTGGTGTCTGCTCAAGAAGCCTTTATGGAGAACAGCTTGTCCGCTGTGCACATCCATGGAGATGAACGCGTAGTCATACCCGTCGCCGGTCAATCCGTGGCCCAATATACGGTGATTGGTTCGCCAGAGAGTTCGGACGTCCAATTCCAGCTTGCACATCCTGTACAGGGTGTATCCATTACATCGGACGGGCTGCTGACACTTGAGACGGAGGCTGACGGGGCCAAGTCGGTTGTGATTCAGGCTGTAATTGATGAGAAGTGGCGCAGCAGCCTCTCGATTGCACTTGATCCTTCTACGGCGATGAAGGTCAAGGAGGCTGACGGAACACCACGTTTCATCCCTGCACCTGATCAGGTGTCCAAAGTGCTGGAGCCTTCTGCCATATGGTTAAAGCCCTGGATGGAATGGATGATTCGCATCAGCCTGCTCCTCATCGGTCTACTGGTTGTCATCCCTTACTGGCTGTGGAGAAGAGAGCAGCGTGCCTTCCAATCTGGTAAAGCCCATTCCATGAATCATCGCCGGTCCAAACGATTGTTCCGCATGTAAGTTGTTTATTTCATCTCCAAGGAGGAAAGGCAGTGCTCTTTTCCAGTGTCGTTTTTTTATTTTATTTTTTGCCGCTTGTATTAGGGCTCTATTATGTACTGCGATTTTCGGTAACGCTGAAAAACATGCTGCTGCTTGCAGCCAGTCTATTCTTCTATGCGTGGGGTGAACCTCGCTTCGTACTGGTCATGCTGGTTTCGATTGCGCTGAACTATGTGTTCGCCCTGCTTGTAGACAAGTATCGGGATCGGCGCAATGCCGCCTACACCATTATTACTGTGATGCTTGCCGCCAATCTGGGCATGCTGTTTGTTTATAAATATTTGGCGTTTGCCCTGCGCATTGTGAATGAAAGCACAGGCTTTGGTCTGAGCATTTCACATATTGCGCTGCCGCTCGGTATTTCTTTTTTCACCTTCCATGCGATCTCCTATGTTATTGACGTGTACCGCGGACATGGCAGTGTGCAGAAAAACCCGTTTTATGTCGCTCTGTATATTTCCTTTTTCCCTCAGCTGGTTGCGGGGCCTATTCTGCGTTACAACATGATTGCGGATCAGATGATGCATCGCAAGGAGAGCTGGGACAAGTTCGCGGTAGGCTGCTGCCGCTTCATTGTCGGTTTAAGCAAAAAGGTGCTGTTATCCAACAGCATGGCCATTGTTGCCGATCACGCCTTCAGCGTGGGAGGAACGTCCGATATGGCATCAAGTCTGGCATGGTTGGGCGCTATCGCCTATACGCTGCAAATATATTTCGACTTCTCCGGTTATTCCGATATGGCGATTGGACTTGCGTTAATGTTTGGCTTCAAGTTTGAAGAAAACTTCAAGTATCCGTACATTTCCCGATCTATCACTGAATTCTGGCGCCGCTGGCATATCTCGCTTGGAACCTGGTTCAAGGAATATGTCTACTTCCCGCTCGGAGGCTCACGAGTCAGCAACAAGGACAAAATGATCCGCAACCTGCTTGTGGTCTGGGGACTTACAGGTGTCTGGCATGGCGCGGAATGGACATTTGTCATCTGGGGTTTAATTAACTTTGCCTTCATTGCCTTGGAGAAAATCTTTAATCTGGACAAAGGCATTCGTTTTGCTCCGCTCAGACATGTCTATGCCATGTTTGTTGTTGTCATCGGCTGGGTCATTTTCCGTTCACCCGATCTGCTGCAGGCAGGCAACTATCTTGGCAACATGTTCGGATTGTACGGCAACGGGTTCTGGAGTGATACAACCGGGATGTTCATGAAGGAATATGCGCTTTTCTTCGTACTCGGCATTCTCTTCTCCACACCGATCGCCTTGCGTATGAACAAATGGATGGTCGATGGCGTTCGCTTCGGCAAACCGCTGGAGCTGATCTACCCGGTGAGCATCATCGGTTTGTTCCTCGTATGTGTATCCTATCTGGTCAAAGGAACGTATAATCCGTTTATTTATTTCAATTTCTGAGAGAAGGATGTTATATGCATAACTTTTTTGCCAAAAAGAGACTCGCCGCCTTCCTCTTCATTGTGGTGCTGGCTGCGTTCTCCATCCTCAATATGCTGCAATCTTTCGAGCCGTTAAAAAAGACGCTGGCATCGGCAGACTATCGTTTCTCCAATGCCAAAGGCATCATTAACAAGCTGGATGCAGACATCAATGAGCATGTTTTTGAGAAGTTCGGGTTCGTGGAGGCCTACGGTTACTTGCAGGCTCTGATGTGGAAAAACGAGGAGAATAACTTCGAGGTGGTCAAAGATACCGAAGGCAAGCTGCACTATACCTACTTCGCTACCGGTCCGACCGATACGAAGCAGCTTTCTGACCGGGTGGCCGAGCTTGGGGCACAATTGGATGCCGCAACAAAGCTGACCTATGTTATGACACCCGACAAATATGTACGTGGGCATACAACGTTCCCGGACGGCATTCCTTACAATTATAATAACGAAACCGCCGATGGCTTTCTGAATCATCTGAAGCAGGCCGGAATCGACACACTCGACTTGCGCGAGGGGCTGCTGGAGAGCGGCATACCTGCGAAGGACCTTTTTTTCACAACCGATCATCACTGGAAAATCAGAACGGCCTTCTGGGCGTTCGGTCAGCTGGTTCATCATCTGGATGGCATGTATAACAAACCACTGGACCCGGAGCATTATTTTACGGATATCAACAACTATAACGTCATTCCATACAAGGATTTCTTTATTGGCTCACAAGGGCGCAGAACGGGGAAATGGTATGCAGGCGACGATGATTTTGATCTCATCTATCCAAAATTCGGAACGAACTACTCGTTCTATTTCCAGACAGGCGACACCAAGGCAACATTAAACGGACGCTTCGAGGATGCCCTGCTGACAACGTATCCGCTGAATGTGAAGGGTGCTGCCTATGATCTCACTGCTGATAAATATTTTACGTATCTTTATGGCAATCAAGGGATCGTACATGTGACCAACAAAGACAATCCGAACGGACTCAAGGTGATGTTTATTAAAGACTCGCTGGCTGTGCCGATGATCTCTTTCCTCTCGACCGTAGTATCTGATGTGTATCTGGTTGATCCACGATATTATACCGGGGACATTATTGATTTTGCGAAAAAGACCGACCTGGATCACGTCTTTGTGTCCATCTCGCCGCAGGATCTCGTGGATGAGTTTTTCCCTTACGGGAAGAACGAGAAGACAGAAGATCATTACGCCAGTTCGAAGTAAAGGAGCAAGCTAACACCTGAAAAAGGGTACTTCTACGACATTTGCAGCCAGTAGAGTACCCTTTTGCTTATCAGGGATATGTCTAGCACTTTTTCCACTTACATATTGCTTTTTTACAGTGTCGTCACTTCGGCCAATTCGAAATACCACTCCAGAAATGCATTAAAATCAGCCCATTGCGGCTTGCTCTCACCACTCAAAAAGCGTTCAATCGACTCGCCCAGCTCAACCAGCACAACTTCGTCTGTCTGACGATTATAGAAAAATCCACCCTCGCCCTCAAAGCTGTCCAGCGGAATATATGCCTCTGGCAGTCCGAGTGTAAGCTGAGCTACATTCATATCGTCCAGATATACGGTATTTTCGATTACCCAACAGATCTGATACAGCTCCTGATGCCTACTGTAAAATGTCGGTCCATCCTCTGCATGCAAGTAAAATTGTGCGAAATCCGAGTTCAGATCCATATTCAGCTTACGCAGCGCTTCCTCGTATTCGGCAGGTACATCTTCATGCCACCAGCCGTTTACGCGGCAGTGTTCAATGACTTTGGTGGATAACATCACAAGCCCTCCTGTTCATGAAGCCGTCCCTCATGGTTAAGTATGGTCTATAAATCAAATACCTTCTCACTATATCGTCTGCGCTGTCCCGGTTCAAGTCAGGTCAATATGCAACTTTCTCTTTTCATCTCCGTCTAACTAGAGGACTACACCTCAAAGGAGATGACTATGCGAATAAGCTGCAGCCCCGGTTTTCCCGGAAGTATGATCGGTTCCATTGATTTGAGACCTGTTGAACCTGGCCCTACCCTTTCTACGAAAAGTCAGATCACAGCACACATTGATCCCGAACTTATCGCGATTCCCTATACTATCGATCCTGGTTTTGGATCACACTTTGATACGATGAAGATCATGAAAGGTACATATCAGCAAGAGTTTCACCATAGCTTTGATGTCGAGTTTACGATTGATGTAGATCAAAAAGGTTATATTACGCAGTTTGAGCACACCTTCACGCTGGAGCGTTATTTGGATTTGATCCGAACGCAGTCATACCAGGTCATTCAGACGAACTGGCGCGGACAGTCCTTTCATGTCATGACCTACAGTTATATGGAAGAGGTGCTTAACCCGAACAATGTGATTTTCCGATGCACGGATGCAGAAGATGTGTTTGTTGTCGCTGAGCTCATTCCTTTTCGCGTGGGGGGAGTTGTGGAGCAGCTTAACCATCGGTTCCTTCACTTTCGCGCACTGATCTCCGCCCGGGACGACTTGTACCCCATTGATTATATGTGTCAGCCGGATTTCGATCTGAATCTGAACTAAGCCATAAAGCTCGCTGCCCCTGTAGCCATTAAAAAAGCACCTCACCGAATCAGCACAAGATAACCATACTTACGCCGGATATCGATGCATTTCGGGGGTGCTTCGTTTAATAGAATTACAATTGCTCACATACCGGTTCCAGTTCCAGTACCCGAACGAGCAGATTCCGCGCGCGGAGTGAAGCTGAAATATCCTTCATCGAGATGCTCTGTTTTGGGAAGACTGCGTGACACGCGGTCAACCATCCAGAACACACCAACCAGAACGACAATACAACCACTCAAAGTAATCACACCAGCAGTGGGTATCCACACCCCCAGCGTACCACCAATCAGACTGCCTACAGGCATCGCGATCCCGCTCAATGCCATCGTGGCAGCGAAAACCAAGCCAAGATATTTCTGAGGAATGCCTTTCTGAACAACCGTGTTAATGATGACATTTACCGCGCCACCAGGAAGCCAGGCCAATCCATAGACCAGAATGCTAAGCCATCCCCAAGGAGCAAATACACAGGCTATCCATGCAATTCCTGATGCGATATACGCAACGGAATATAACAAACCCAGACGAACCTGTTCCAGTCTGAGATAAGGTGCACATGTGGCTCCAATCACACTTCCGAGCGCCTGTGCCATTAACATTAGCCCGTACATGCCTGCCCCGCCAAGTTGATCACTATATATCGGAAGAACGCTGAAGGTTGCTCCGCCAGCAGCATTAATAACCATTATGCCGAAGAGCAGCTTGGCTAAGGAAGTGCGGGTAAGAAGCTGTATCCCGCTAACCAGGTCGTCCATGTAATTCCTGAAAAACAACCGGATTCCGGCGTGTTTCCTGTTACCCGTTGACTCTTCATTCACCGATGAAGAAGCAGTATCCGGCTGTTGTGCTGTTTCCTGTTTTGCAGATGACGATGGGGGGAAAGGAGCGATTCGCAGCTGGGAAAACAGCATAGCGCCAATAAAAAAACCAATAGCATTCCAGAAATACATCGAAACTGCACCCAATGCGACAATGAGCATCCCGGATATTGCATTACAGGCCACATCAATTCCTTGATACGCTATGGAAAACAAGGAGTTGCCCTGGGTTAGCTGATGTTTGTGGACTACCCTCGGCAGCGCTGACATCTGAACAGGATACACCCATGTGTTGCAAATATTAAGAATCGGGGTGATCACCAGAACCAGACCTACACTCAAAAAATCATAATATGCCGCAACAGGTACAATTAATAACAAAAAAGCCTGAATAAGCTGACTATATACGAGAATGCCTCGAACCGGTAAACGATCAATGATCGGGCCGGAGAAAATCTGAATAATTTTAGGCAAAATCGACAGAAAACCTGCCAGCCCCGTATAGAATGATGATCCGCCCAGGTTATATACCAGCCACATCGCTGATACAGCATAAAGGCTATCTCCTATGTTAGTCAGAATACGTCCAAAAAACATCAGGCTAAAATTTTTGTTTCTGAAAATGTCCAAATCTCCACCTCCATCAGCCTCGCCAGTTCCCTGAATTTATACCCATACACCACGCAAGGAGGTTGGATGCTCTGCTCAGAAATCCTTGGATGCCTCCTTCACCAATTGATTGACATATTGAGCGACATTCACCGCGTGTGTGGTATCAATCAGATTTTCATGATGACCAGGGATGGGAATAGCGACACAGCTGCCTGTTGTTTTGGCATGCCATGATGCCGCATCCGTTAATGGAACCGGACTTGTTTCATCCTGAGTGACAGCGTACAACAGATGGATATCCGACTGAATCGGCTCAGCAGAATAATAGTTATCAAAAGCGACCTCGTTCGCGATGCGCACTTTCAAATTGCCCACCGAAGTCTTGTCGGGAAAATAACTCAACAGCTCGGAAAGCTGCTCTTCATAGGTGTCATCCGGCTTCAATTCGTACCCGTTATTCCAGGCAAGCTCGTTCAAAGCCTGCACTCGATTGATAGGACGTACAACCTGTTGATGGCTTCTTGCTGGAGCATCCAGAATAATCAGCCACTCCAGTTCTTGTCCCGCTTCTTCAATCAACCGTGCCAGTTCAAAGGCTACATTACCACCAAAGGACCAGCCGAGCACTCGATACGGCCCCTGCGGCTTCCACTTGGTAAGAACCGAGTAATAAAAGCGCGCGATAGATTGCACCGTATATAAAGGCTCCTCATGGCTGTCATAACCTTTAGGTATAAATCCGCATATCGTTAAATTCTCAATCTGACTTACCAATTCATAATAGTTGATGAGATTGCCACCACCTGTTGGAACAAGGAACAGAGGGTTATCCTGCTTCCGTGCACTTTCCTTTAATACAACAATGGACTGATGTTTATCTGTCATACCTTCGCGAATCAAACGGGCAATTTCAATGACGGTAGAGTGATCAAACAAAGTCAGTACTGATAATTGAGTCTGGAAAGTGCTGTTCAGCATATCCACTAAACGAATCGCTTTAATCGAATGTCCCCCTTGATCAAAAAAGCTCTCATGAAGCTGCACGGATTCCAGATCCAGTATTTCCATGAAAATCTGCATGATTTTCTCCTCCAGCTCATCCTGAGGAGCGAAAGTCCCATCCTGGAGCAGGCTGCTGTCCAGCTGCTTCAATGCAGACTTGTCTACCTTACCGTTACTGTTCAGGGGAATCTGATCAATGGTGAAAAAACGTGATGGAATCATATGGCTCGGCAGCAGCGTTCGGCAGTAACTGCGTAAATCTGTGCTGGTCATGGCTGAAGACGAAGTCATCTGAATATAGGCGCTTAATGAAAGCTCATCATCATCGCCCCATTTCTCTGCGAGTACCGCACATTCCTGAATATCAGCGTGTCTGGAGATGACATCCGATATCTCTCCGAGTTCCACACGCATCCCCCTGATCTTCAACTGATTGTCCATCCGGCCAACAATGTACAGTTTCCCTGAAGCATCGTAATAAGCCATATCTCCTGTTTTATACATTCGTCCTTCTGTAAAAGGGTTGGTGAAAAAGGCCTGCGCTGTCTTGACAGGGTCTCTGTAGTACCCCCTCGCCAGCCCCACTCCCCCAATATACAGATGCCCTTGAACACCAATGGGCACAGGCTGCTGCATTTCGTCCAGAACATAGATAAAGTTGTTCCCGATTGGACGGCCGATCGATACATTTCGTGAAGCCAGCCCCGGATCGGATTGCACATTGATATTAACCGTGGAATCAATGGACACTTCCGTTACTCCATAGCTGTTATGAAGACGAATGCCTGGAAGATGACGATGAAACGCTTGCACCATCTCAGGCTTTAACGCCTCTCCGCTGGAGAATACATCTCTCAATGCATGCAGCTGCTCCAGGTCCGAACGCCCCACTCGCTGGGTCAGCATTTTGAGCATGCTTGGAACAAAAAACACGATACCCACCTTATATTTCTTCAGGGCTTCGATAATGGCGTAAGGGTCCCGATGAAATCCCGGCTCCAGAAGCGCAACTCGGGCACCAGCCATCCAGGTCCAGAAATATTCGAGTCCCACATCGTCAAACGTCAGCGTTGTTTTCTGAAGCACGGTTTCATCATGCCGCAGCTTGAACTGCTGCTGCATCCACCAGATTCGGCTTACCCAGCCCTGATGCCGCACGGACACCCCTTTTGGTTTGCCCGTAGTTCCTGAGGTGTAATAGATAGCAACCAGATGATCCGGCCCTACTTGAGACGGGGGAGCATCGACTGGTTTATTGTGAACGAGTTCAGGCCGGGAAACATCGATCAGTACTGCTGCATCCTTCGGAATAGGAAGTGTATGCGTATTGATCAGACAGATGGATGCTTCCGAATCCAGGATCATGTGGCGGTTCCGTTCGATAGGTGCATCCAGATCCAGGGGCACGATCGCTCCTCCTGCTTTTAACACCGCAAGCAGTGCCACAGGCAAATGTAAGGAACGTTCAATGCCAATAGCAACGGCCTTGTCCGGCCCGATTCCGTGTTCAATCAGAGCATGAGCCAGTTGATTCGCTCTGCGATCCAATTCCTCATAGGTTAAACTCACTGTTCCATATACTACTGCGGCATGATCAGGATAACGGGAAACCGATGCTTCAAACAGATGATGTACACATCGATCCTCGGGATAGTCCATATGGGTATTATTCCATTCATACAGAAGCTGCTGCCGTTCCTCAGCACTTACCCCGCTTAACGTTGAGATAGGCTGTTCAGGGTGCTCGGCAATATCCTGAAGCAAGGCAAGAAAGTTACCGATCCAGCGTTCGATAGTACCCGCATCAAATAGATCGGCTCGACATTCGAATGTACCTCTGATGACCTCCTCTCCCTCCGTCATGTCCAGGGACATATCAAATTTGGATGTACTTACTGGCTTGAACTGCATCCCTTTGAATTCAGTCTGGCGATCCTGCTGCTGGACACGAGCTGCCCTTCCCAGACTAAACATCACTTGAAAGAGTGGGGAGTAGCCGACATTTCTGGTTTGTATCAAATCATCAAATAACAGATCAATCGGTACGTCCTGATGATCAAAAGCATCCAGAATCGTGTTTCTGGATTGCTTCAGCTGATCCAGATACGATTGCTCATCATGAATTCGACTCCGTAGCACCAGTGTGTTCACAAAAAAACCAACAACCTTCTCCAAATCCGGCTGCGGCCGATTCGAAACAGGTGTGCCTATCAGCAGGTCCGTCTCGCCCGAATACTTGCGCAGCAGAATAGCAAAGCAAGTGTACATCACCATAAAAAGAGTAGAATGATGTGTCTGTGAAATACTCTTCAACTTGCGTGTGAGTGCTGCGGGCACTGTAAAATGTACGGATATGCCCTCTTCACTTGGCTTTGCCGGACGTTCGCGATCGCAAGGAAGATTCAGAGTGTAGGAATGACCTTTCAACTGTTCAATCCAGTACTGCTTCTGTTTCATAAACGATGAACGGTCCAGCATCTGATTCTGCCATACGGAATAATCTATATATTGGGCCGCGAAAGCATCGAACACCTGTAATGGACCAGCCCCGCGGAAATATTCATAATAGGATAATAAGTCACGCTGAATGATCTCTATGGATTGACCATCCGAAATAATATGGTGCATCATTAGAACAAAAATATGACGCTGCTGATCCAGCCTGAACAGTCTGAACTTGCACAATGGATCATGTGTAAAATCAAAAGGGCCATTGGCCCTCTCGATCAGTTCTGCAATATGCTGCTCCGCCTGAGCATTCGAATGCATGGAAACATCCACAAATTGATAATCCGGCTTGTCATGTTCAATACATTGATAAGGTATACCTGCTTCAGCATCAATTCGAATCTGAAGCGCCTCTTGTCGCTGCACCAGCAAATGGATCGCTTGCTCGAATGCTTCAGGTTCAAATGGCCCCCGAATGTCATTCGCAAACATCATATTATAAGCCGTACTGGCCGGGTCAATCTGCTGTTGAAGCCACAATCTTTTTTGGGCAAAAGATAACGGAAATCGATTGTCTTCACGAGATATACGCTCTATAGCTTCGGACACATTCATTTGGCTCAAAATTTGATCAACTAATTGCCTTTTATTCAGGATTGCACCGGATTTTTTCAATTAATTGTCCTCCACACGATATCCATTCGCTTCCAACAGTACATTTTCAACGACTTCCGACAACTCCTGAATGGTTGGTGCATCAAAAATTTTGCGCAGCGGCAGATTGATGCCCATCTGTTGTCTGATGCCAGAAATAACCTGGGTGGCGATTAGAGAGTGCCCGCCTAGCGCAAAGAAATTTTCGTTAATACTGATCTTCTCGCGCTTTAACACCGTTCTCCAGATTTGTGCAACAATGTGCTCCACGGAAGTCGATGGTTCTACATAGTCATCTGATGCATCGATCAGAGCATCCGGCAAGGAATGATAGTCGATCTTTCCGTTATGCAGGAGCGGCAGCTGATCCAGCTTTTGAATGAAGCCAGGAACCATATATTCAGGCAGCGCCGAAGCAATCCATTGTCTGACATCCTGGATATCTCCCTGTGCATCCATTTCTACATAACCAGCCAGCAAAGGCTCTGTTTTCTCCAGCACCTTCACAGCTGCAAGCCGCACATGAGGATGAGTGTTCAGCGTCTTTTCAATCTCGCCAAGTTCAATCCGGTACCCTCTCAGCTTTACCTGCCGGTCAACCCTCCCGATATATTCCAAATTCCCGTCCGCAAAGTAGCGCACCCGGTCTCCCGTTCTGTACATACGCTGCTCCGGTTCATACGAATTTGCCATAAAAGCTTCCGCATTCAGAGCCTCATCCACATAACCATCGGCCAGCCCATTTCCACTAATGTATAATTCTCCGGCGACCCCTGGCGGTACCAGCCTGAGCTCCGAATCCAGAACCAGCAAACGAGTATTATGAATTGGGGAACCGATCGTTTCATACACCTGATGCCTGTCACAGATATGAAAGGTGGTATCCACAGCAGCTTCAGTAGGACCATAAAGATTAATTAACTGTGCATTACTTGCCGCAAAGAAAGCCTGCTGTAAAGGAACACCCAGTCTTTCTCCACCGCTAAATACTCTGGTCAACGGAGAAGAAGCAAGCTTTTCCTGCTCCACCAAAGCCTGAAGCATCGTAGGCACAACCTGCAGCGTTGTAATGTTCTCCTTATGGATCGTATCAAGCAAGTAGTCCGGGTCCGCATGTTTCTCCGGTTCAGCCATCACAAGTCTCGCGCCAGTAGTCAGCGGTGCATAGAACTCCCAGACAGAAGCATCGAAGTTCATGGACGTTTTCTGCAATACAGCATCTGCCCCGCTCATCGGAAACTCATGATTCATCCAGTGCATATGATTGGTAATTGCCTCATGGGAAATTTTCACACCTTTAGGCCTGCCCGTGGAGCCGGATGTATACAGAATATAAGCCGTGTCTTTACCCTTCACTGTAACGGCTGGAGCATCACTCGACTCCGCAGTGATCTGCTCTCCCTCTTCCTCCAGATATACAGGTTGTGCAAACAGCGAGCTAAGCCGGTTATTGTTTTTATTTTGCAACAGTACCGTCTGGATTCGCGCATTATCACAAATATAGGTTAAACGCTCATTCGGATAATCCGGGTCAAGAGGTACGTATGCAGCACCAGCCCGAAGAACCGCTAACAACGCAATCACCAGTTCCGACGATCTCTCTATGCATACCCCGATGACATCGCCATGTTTGACGTTTCTGGTTCGATGCAGGTAATTGGCAAGCTGTCTGGACGTTTCCTGTACCTCCCGATAAGTCAGCAGCGTATGACCAAAAACAACCGCAATCTGATCCGGTGTCTTTAACGCCTGCTCGTCAATCAATTCTACAAGTGTGGAAGCCTGGTAATGCCGAGCCTCTCCTTGAAGTAATTCACGTAACGTTTGCGTCAGTTGATCCGGCATGGAGATGGAAGCAACGCTTTTCTCCGGATTCGAATACACAAGATTACAAAGATGTGCCAAGATATCCGCCACATAGCTGGCTTCTGTGCTCGTATATACCTCGCTATTGTAGTTTAATGTGATATCTTTGCGGTCCTCATAATGATTCACTTTCAGGCCCAGATGTACCGGCTCAATCTCTTCAGATTGATATACGATTCGAAACGTATTACCTTCCGACTCTATAAGGCATGATGCATCACTACTCTCAAATCCGTAGGAAAATATCTGCTGCCCCTGATCTGCCGCTCCTGAAAGTTTAAAATCGAAGTAATCTGCATATTCGGCGCTATCCTTGACCTCATTCCTTGTTCTTTGCAAAAATCCAAGGAACGTATCCTCCTCTTTTATGCCGGAGTATACAGGTACATATCTATTCAATGGTCCGACAACGTTCTCCAGGTCTTCATCTTGCCGGCCGCGGGTATGTACGCCCACCGTAATTTCTTTTGCTTCGCCCAGCCAATGGATTGTCAGGTTCCAGCAGGCAAGCAGCACCTGATCTATTGTACTTTCAGCTTGTACAGCTATTTTGTCCAACTGCTGCCATAGCTCCGAAGACCCCGAGACGGGTATACTAGCCATACTCAGCTTGCTTGCGTCCCGATTCGAAGCAAGCGCAAGCTGCTTGTCATAATGGGTATATCGTTTGTGATTCCAGAAGCTTCGCTCCTCCGAATGCTCCTCACTGGTTAACAGATCATTCAGCCATTCGGATACTGCGTAATAGGGAACCTCCTCTTCCAGCAGTGATGAATCCATCTCGCCTCTGGTGAATTCGGATAAATCCTTCATAATAATCGCGGATTCCACGTCCGAAAAGTAAGGGTGGAGAGCAAGAATCAACATACTCGAACGGTCTGGACCATTAACCAACACGCTATCCAGGGTGTATTCTCCTGTCCAGTTACCCAGCTCCTGCTGTACTAGGGACGGGATATGTTCTTCCTGAATTCGTTGATCTGAAAATGCAGTGCGGAATCGATATTTCGGCTCTTCTCCCACCTTTTGCAGGTATACTCCATAGTTGGGATCGGCTTCAATGGAAGTCCTGAATGTACTGTATTTCTCGGCTATTCTCTTCACAGCTGCTTCAATCTGAGGATTCGTGCATTCACCTTCAATACTTATGGCGATTACATTAGGGACAGACGATTTTAGACCGCTAAGCTGCAATTCATGCAGCCGCTTCTGTTGTGGTGAAAGGGGATAACCCAGCATTACATTTTCCATGTTTAACCCTCCTGCAGTTTTAGTGGTTTGCTGCCGTTCCAGTGCGAATCTGCTCTTCAACCTTGCCTGGATATGTTAACGACTCACCGGCTCACCCATGGCAACCAGCACTTTGCGCTCGCCCTGATACGGATTACGTGCATGCGCGACCAGCATATTGTCCAGCATCAGGATGTCACCCTCCTGCCATGGAAAAGCAATCGTTGCATCTTCATACGCCTGACGAATATGTGCTGCCACAGACGGATCAATCGGGCTCCCGTCCCCATAATAAGTCTGGTAGGGCAGACCCTCTTCTCCGAATTCCTCCAGCATCAGGTTGCGCACTTCCTCATTCAAGCTGCTGCTGTGCCAGAAGGCGATATGGTTGAACCACAGGTTTTCATTCGTGTCAGGATGGATGGTAATTGCGGGTCTTACCTGTTTTGTTGTCAGCGTTCCATCCTCGTTCCAGTGAAAGGACATGTTATTCTCCTGGCAATACTGCTCGACTTCCTCCTTGGATTCGGTATGAAAAACGTACTGCCACGTTTGTCCAAATCCGCTGCCATAATTGCGAACCAGCATCCAGCCCTTTTCAGCAAATACATCCCGAATCTCCGGATCAATAAGGTTGTATACTTTGCGCACATCAACGATTGGCGTTTCTCCCCCCTCATCCGCCACAATCATGCTGGCAAACCAGATTTTTTTAGGCCAGGTCATCACATAGGACAGCTCATTGTGAGGTGCAATCGTTTCTTCATTCGGAAATTCAGTTGACGTATACACCTTTCCCTGGACTTGTGTTCTCGGTGTTGCTCCCTCCTTATAGCTGAGCGGCTCCGGGCAGCTCACATCGATAAAACGGTAAAAGCTCTCCGGTGTCTTCGTTTCAAATCCTCTGAACAGGATACCTCCATGCTTCAATATCTTCTCTTCAACCAGCTCTTTATTGTTTAGATACCACTGATTCAGATCAAGCCCCGCAATATTCGGTTTGATAACCAAAGGCAGTTCTTGGCCCTCGGCCAGCAGCGATTGTTTGACAAGTTCCTTTTGCATGACCATCTGAGCACCTTTATCAAACTTCTTTTTCATGTTCATTCCTCCTATGATTTGATTTTGCTGAACTTCTTTTTGTTTTTACTGCTGTTCAGCAGCTCCATCTTGTAGGCATGGGACATCACCTCCCATTCCTCCCTGATCTCATGAAGACTGCGTGAGGAGTCTTCAGCGATCAGCTGCACAAGCGCAGCATAATCATGCAAAAATCTTTTCATTGTTGATTTGTTAAACAGCTCGGTTTTGTACTCAACAACCACATTCATCATCTGATCGGCCTCAATCAGATTCAAGGTCAGATCCCACTTGCTCTTGCCGCTGTGACCCCACAAAACTTCATTCTGGGATATATCGAGTCCCTTGATGCCGTAGGTGGTTTTCACGTCAAGAACAAACCAGGATTGAAAAAATGGAGTTAGCCCTGTCGTACGATCCGGGTTCAGAAGCTCAATCAGTTTACCGAAGGGCATCTCTTGATGGTCAAACGCCTCAAATACGGTGTTTCGCACCATGATAATCTGTGCGTCCATCGATTGCTCAGGATCAATCTCCGTCTTCAGCGCGAGACTGTTAGAGAAATATCCGATCAGCTTCTGCACCTCTGCCCGATTGCGATTCGCCACTGGTGTGCCAACGACGATCTCGGTTACATCCGAGTAAAAATAGAGAAGCACCTTATACGCTGTTAACATCGTAATGTACAGACTGGCATTGCTTTTCATCCCCGCCTGTTTGGCCCGTTCAATCCTATCGATTGGAATCTCCGAAAATAACACTTCTCCCGCATCACCCGTATCAACCTCCGGTTCCCGATCATAGGGCAGCACCTTAATGGAACGACTTGCCCCGTTCTTCAGCTGATTGCTCCAGTAATCTAGTAAAATCGGAAACTCGGACGTTAACCATATTCCTTTTTGCCAATGTGAATAGTCAGAATATTGGATGCTGAGTTCCTCCAGATTCACATTATCCTCTGTCAGATAAGCATTGTAGTACGTATCCATCTCACTCATAAGCACCTGCTGTGACCAGCCATCAAATATAATGTGATGGAAGTTGAAATAAGCAAAATGTTTATGCTCATCGATCTGGTATAAACGGAAATAGTACATGGGCCCGGTCTCCAGATTGAACTGATGTCTGGATTCTTCTTCGATAACACGCTTCAGGCTGGCCTCTGAGTCGTCTCGCAGTGAATACTGAACCTCCAATTCAAAGGGCTCGTAAGGCCGGACTCGCTGCACGGGCATGTTTTGTTCCATAACAAAATACGTTCGAAGCACATCATGTCTGCGCACAATCTGGTTCAAGGCATACGTGAAGGCATCTACAGAGAAAGTGCCTTTGAATATGACGTGTCCGGGGATGTTATATTTGGTGCTCTTCCCCTCAAATTGTTCAACGAGCCATAATGCCTCCTGGTTAAATGACATGGCCCCTTTCTGTTCTGGAGGAACACTTGCAATATCCTTCGAAAGCGCCACCGGCTTACCTATAATCTCGTTTAACCATTCATCCTTGGATGGTCTTGCTGCGGTATGTTTCATATCCACCCTGCCTTCCCTTCCTTCTACAAGTTGATCCAGATGTGTACATAAGGAACGAATTGTAGGGAATTTAAACATATCGTTAATGGAGAAGTCATAACCTGTCTGGGTCAATCTGGTATAAATCTGTATCAGCTTTAGTGAATCCCCGCCTCGCTCGTAGAAATGATCCGTGACTCCGACCGTGTCCAGCTCCAGAAGCTCACACCAGATCTCCGCTAACTGCTGCTCTGCCTCAGAGACCGGAGCAACTCGGAGATGGCTCTCCTCCTTCATCGAGTTCTCCATGGGCAGTGCGTAATAATCAATCTTGCCATTGATGGTAAGCGGTATCGTTGACACTTGAATCAAATGTGTCGGAATCATATATTCGGGCAAATGGAAAGCCAGGTGTTCACGGATACTCCGCTGGGCAAAGTCTGTTTCACTCACATAGTGAGCACATAGTTGTTTCGATTGATGCTCACCTCGGACACTGACAGCAGCATCACGAATGCCTTTTATTTTCAGAAGTGCTGCCTTAATCTCACCAAGTTCTATTCGATATCCACGAACTTTCACCTGATCGTCCGTTCGGCCGAGATATTCCATCTGTCCATCTTCTCTCAGCCGGCATACATCCCCGGTTCGATATAATCGTCTGCCAGGAAAGTCCGGGTGCTCGACATATTTGGCGGCTGTCAGATCAGGTCTGTTCAAATAGCCTCTTGTCACACCGTCTCCTCCGACAAACAACTCACCTTGAACACCCACCGGAACGAACTGAAGCGACCGATCAAGTACATATAACGATGTGTTCTGAATAGGTTTTCCAATAGGTACATTTTCCGTCTGGTCCAACTGAGGATTAAAGGTATAGATCATACAGCCCACCACCGTTTCCGTTGGCCCATATTCATTAAATATGGTCACTTCATGGCTGCTTTGCTGTGTAATGGTTCGAGCGAGTGAGGTGCTCAGATTATCCCCGCCAACAATAAACGTGGTGACATTGGAATGCTGCATCAGCTTCATATCCTGAATCAGCTGCAGATGGGCAGGCGTCAGCTTGACCAAATCTACCCGCGGGTCAGATACAACCTCTGCAACCAAAGCCTTGTTCTGCGGCGAGTGGTATATTACCACAGCGTTGCCTGTGATCAGTGGCGTGAAAATGGACGTAATAGTCAGGTCAAACGAAATGGACGAATACAAGGAAAAAGTGGTTTTCTTTCCTTTGACATACGTATCACTTGCCCAGCAAATATAATTGGTTAATCCTCTGTGCTCGACCAGAACTCCTTTGGGAGCTCCTGTTGAGCCCGAGGTATAGATCACATATGCAAGATCGCTGATATGAATGTCCAGATTCAGATTATCTGTCGGATCAACAGGCCTGTTCATTTCACGTAAATCTATAGTCTGAATACTTTGCGGCAGAGCTGCCGCTTGATTGACCAGTACAAACCTCGTCTGTGAGTCCTTCAAAATATGCTGAATTCGCTCATCGGGATATTCAGGGTCAATCGGAATATAGGCACAGCCTGCTTTCATCACAGCCATAATGGCAACAACCAGCTCCATGCTGTGGGAAGCCATAATACCAACCAGATCACGCTGCCGGATGCCTCTGCTGATTAGCAGAGCAGCCAGGCGATTAGCCCGGTCGTTAAGCTCTCTGTAGCTCATCTCCTGCTCACCGAGAATGAGCGCTGTTGCCAAAGGTCTATTAACAGCCTGCTCTTCAAACAGTTGAATGACCGTGCGATTATTTGGATACGCTTTCATTGTGTTGTTATATTCATTCAGCATCCAGTTTCTCTCAGCCTCACTGACAAGGTTGATCTGATGAATGCTCTGATCGGCATCCTTCAGAATGGTTTCCGCCATGTACAGAAAGCGATCAAACAGCTGGTCTGCTTCAGGTTCAGTAAACAGCTGCGTGCGATACTCGAACTGGAATACAATCTGATGTTGATTGACTTTTTCAATAATATTGATCAGCAGGTCATTCGTTTCATGTCCGTTGAATTTGTTCTCAAACTGAATCTCATGACCCAGCAGTTTCTCAAATCGCTCAGGTCTGTAGACCAAGGAGATGCCAAACAATCTCTTGAGCTCCATTAAGGAAAGTGAATCTCTTAATTCACGAATGATTTGGTGATAGGGATACTTCTGATGGCGCAGTACCTCCTTCTGTTCGTTGGAGATCATTTGAATGGATTCGAGCGCTGTATGCTCCGGATCAATTCCGATTCGAACAGGCACCGTTGTGACAAACATGCCTATCGTTTCCTTGTCTGTTCTGCTCGTGCGGTTAGCGTAATTGGTTCCGACAACCAGGTCGGTACAATGAGTGAGTTTGTGTATCAGGATCGCCAGAGTTGAGAGAAAAAAGGTAAATATGCTGACATTGTTCAAATGGCAGAACTCTTGCAAACGTACATACATCGAGTGGTCCATATAACGTATTTTTCTGTTGGCTGCGGTATTGGTAAGAAGGGGATTATGCGGCTTGAGCTCTGTCCATTCAGGCATGGTTCGAAATTTCTCTTTCCAGAAAATCTGGTCTTTCGCATAACGCCTGGAAGCGAGATATTGTCGTTCACTCTCCAGATAGCTGGTATAGTCATCAAATGGAGGCGAACTGCATGTCCTGTCTGATCGGCCCGGTTGCAACTGAGCATGATAAATTGCCGTAATTTCATTAATCAACTGAATAAAGCTGAGACCATCACATATGATGTGGTGGGCTTGAATTATGTATCCATACTCACCTTCTCCTTCATAGGCATAGAACTGAATCAGATGCTCACTATGAAGATGAATGGGATGTTTGTCCACATAATCAGTCCATGTCTCGTTATCACGAAGAGAGAAGGGATCGATTCTAGGGATCGTTCTGAATTCGTACGGTGGTATATACTGCTTATTCTCGCCTTGATCCAGCACAATTCGAGTTCTCAGCAGCTGTCTTTGCTCAAGTATGAGGTTGATCGAACGTTCCAGCAAGGTAAAATCTAAAGGTTCGGGTATGCTTATCTTAGCTGTAATCATCCATACATCTGAATTCGGATATAACATTTCCATATACCATATTCTTTGCTGATGCTCTGTTAAAGGATGCAGATCGAAGCATACATTTACCATTTAATTCTCCTTTTTTATATAATTTATAACAAAATAAGTTAATAACAACTTATCATTCCACAAAGATTTTATCAATCATTATTTTAGCTTATTTTCCAACACTTTCTCGTATATTCCGACATCTAAAACACTTCATTCAAGCTCTGTACCTTGGAGTAATGACTTCTGAAAACACAAAAAAACAGCCGGATTACCGAAGTATCCTGCTGTTGAATGGAAGTATGATGTCAGGCCTCTTAATCAAGGCTTTAACGGAGAATCCACTGCAACATTTTCCAAAAACTCATCTGTATACACAACCTCAACACAGCCGGACCAGTTCAGAATTGAACCGATAAAATCAGGGATATCCAGCCCCTTCATCTCGTATGTATCCTCCGTATTCACCGTGCCGGCTGCATCCTCAATCAAGGTTACCTGAAACCCCTCATGTTCAGCGGTAATTGCTGTAAACAAGCAACAATATTCCATATTAAAACCGACAATACACACATGCTCGACCTGTTGACCAAGCAGCCACTTTTTCAGTTCACTGTTGCTAAAGGCACTCGGCTTGCTTTTCTCAAAAACAGGATGCTGCCTGGTATCCAGAACAATCTCAATATTCTCCGTCTTCTGGCGGTAAAGTGAGGATTGCTCGTCCTGCTCATCTGCATGTTTGATAAATACGATCGGCCAATTCATACGTTCAAAGACTGTAATGATTGCTTCAATCTTTTCAACCGTCGCAGACACATCTCTCAGACTCGTCAGACCACGCTGCACATCAAGCACGATCAAGGCTTTATTCATCTCTGACTCCTCTCTACATTCTCCTTTACCCTGAATTCAACGATCTGGCGTATCAAATCCTCTGGCAGCGGCTCATCGAGCGGAAACTGCACAGACCCCTTTGCTCCCTTGAACCTGGAGAGCTGTTCCTTGAATGCCAGTATACCGCTAGCTGCAGGATAAAACCCGATATGATTCTTATATGCGGCAAAATGAACCAGATTCCCATGCTGCGCATATGTCGGCATCTTGTAACTGATCTTTTCTTCGGCAAGCGGGGCTGCCTCCCGAATCATCTGCCGCAGCCTCTGCAATTTCTGCTGCACATCTGCCGGAAATGCGGCGATATATTCTTCCACCAGCGCCGAATGCTGCCCATTTTGATTCATCTTGTTCTCCTTTCACTTACAACCATATTATTTGTTGAATCATGCATTCAATATGAAGAGCCATAGTATTCTCTTGGTTCATTTACAGCGTCATCGCACGTCCATTGCGCATCAGATAATCTTCTTTTTCCTTGTAATCCGGCATTATACTACCTACCCGCCGCCAGAACGAGCGGTCATGATTCATATGATGAATATGGCATAGCTCATGGATTATAACGTAATCCATTACCTCTGGCGGTGCCATGGCAAGGCGGTAATTAAACGTCAGTTTTTTGTCCCAGCTGCAGCTGCCCCATTTCGTGGGAGAGTCTACGATCTCAATGGACTTCGGCTTCACCTTCAGCTCCTGCTGATAACGTGTAATTCGCTGCCCGATCATGCGTTTACATTCGGCAAAATAAAACTTTTTCAGATTCGCACGCAGCTCTTCTTCAGTAAGTCCCTCTACCGGAATCAGTTCATGCAGGGCATGAGCCTTGCCAAATAACAAAAATGTCCCTCTGCCCTCTTTCTCGTATTCCTTGGCTTGGGGACCATCCAGTACCTGCTGCATTCGGGCCGATTTCTCTACAATCTCTGCACCATGCTGCATGACCAGCTGCCGAAGCACCTCCTCACTCGTACCATTTGGCGCTTTAATCGTGACCATATAAGGCAAATCCATCGTGATGGAGGCCTTTTTTCGTTTGCCGAATTCGATATGACACTTCACCGTTTGTCCCTGAATCTCGATCGTAATCATGCTGTACTCCATTTCTATGACTTGAGCTGCTCTGTTCTACAGACTGTATACCATGATGCTAACCAGGATAAGATTATTGCTCTATCATTTTCGGTTGAATTTTTATACACATATTTGTATTATTATAAATTATATTACTATACGAAGGAGGCCAAAGCGAGTGCAGATGACGGAATCCACATATCGCCAGATTGAAGAATTAACGCTTAATCACTGGCAGCCTTTATCCACATCATTATATGACGGGTGGGTGCTGCGGTTTGCCAACGGGTATTCGAAACGCGCCAACTCCGTGCAGCCGATCTACACTTCTACACTGGATGTGCATGAGAAAATTATAACATGTGAGAACATATATAACTCCAATCAGTTAAGCACCATTTTTAAAATCACACCTTTTGTCCAGCCTGAAAATATAGACGAGCTGCTGCAGCATCGAGGTTATACTGTCGTTGATCCAACGATTGTACAGCTTCGAAATTTGGACGATTTGAAAGCCCCCGATCCCCTGGATATACTTATCGATGAGCAACTGACAGACGAATGGCTGCATCACTTGTGTCGCTTCGGTTCGGTAAACGAAGAATTGCGGAAAACAATGTCACAGATGCTGCGGAATGTCCGTGCACATACGTGCTTTATTAGCTTGTCCATTGAGGGTCAGGTGGTCGCTTGTGGTCTCGGCGTACTCGAACGGAGAGTCATTGGACTACATGATATCATCACCGATAAAGCGTATCGCAACCGTGGTCTGGCAGAACAGATGATTCTGCATCTGCTGCATTGGGGTAAACAGCGCGGTGCACAGTCAAGCTATTTGCAAGTGGTCGCAAATAATGCTCCTGCACGCAGATTATATGAAAAATTGGGATACACCGATGCCTATACATACTGGTACCGGGTCCAGAAATATACGAAGTAAAGCTCACTCTAACCGTTGATGCAACTCTCCGAATTAAAACGGCCCTCTCTTATAACATAAAGAAAGGACCGTTTTTGATTCCAATTTCACTATAGTCACAAGTCATATTTTATCCGTTCAGGTTGCGCTCCAATTGTCTCTCGATGCCCAGGCGATCAATCTGAATCCAATACTCCGCAATTTGATCATTCTCCACCCGATAGACCGCACTCGCGATCTCGACCACGGGGAGTCCCGTTGGGCTGTAGTGATCCACCTGTCCCGTATGAGTACCTGTTTGCTTCCAGCGCACATATACTTTGCTGCCTTGTGTGATCATCTCCTGTATCTCCAGCGTAAACGCCCCGTATGCTTCGATCATCTCGCGCACATGCTCCGCATAATCGGAAGGTGTTCGCTTGACCGTGACTTCTTCCTCGGATATCACTTGATGAGCCAGCACCTGTTCTGCCATCACCTGACTTGCATAATCCGGATTCCGGCCTGATCGGACTTCTTCAAAAAATATTCTGACAATCTGCTCAGCAATCATGCACGGCTGCCTCCTCCAACGTTATTCTCCATTGATGAACGCATCAACGATGATTGAACTATTTTAGCATAGGTTTAACATGAGAACGTTGGTCTTTTATACCTAGTTACAGGCCTTTAAGCCCCTTATATTTCCTTGACAATAAGCCTGTATGACCATACACTAGCAATGAATATCAGGAAATTAATAGGAGGTTTAAGGGGTAAGAGGATTGAAATCGAGTTTTAACCAGAAAAATAGAAAGTGGTGTACCATGAAACGATTATTAGCAATGATGTTTGCATTAACATTGCTGTTGGCCGGATGCCAGAGCAGTGAGCAGGAGAGCAGTAATCCCGAAAGCAATCCGACGGAACCGAAACAGGGCTCCAGCATTTTAAGTCTGAAAGAAAAGTATGGCACAGCTTCCGAAAAAGCAATCATGCCCATGTACAATGTGGCACAGGATGAAGAATTTACGTTTAAGTTTAAAGGTGATCTGAGTAAAATAGATTATTATTCCAATGATATCATTTCAGTACATACCGATATTAAAGGCCTTAAAGCAAGTGAAGTTCCGTGGTTGGTAGATTACAAGGATAATAGTGTTTCAGTAAGACCACTGGGTTGGGGTGTGCTAAGTTCCGATTCCATGCGCATAAAGGGAAACAGCAGTTGGGGCGGTGCTCCCATCTATTATATTCGTCTGAACTATGATCCGGATGCAGAGAATCCCACTTTGCTTGACGAGCCTATCATTATCCCTTTTACTGTAAAATCCGAGCTTCCGGTGCCTAAACTTAGATATGAGATTGACAAAGACAGACGGTTCAAGCTGGTCTGGGATAAGGTTGAGGGTGCAACCCAATATAACATTTATAAACGTATTGATCGAACTAAAATTTTTGATTCTGGCAATCTTCCTCTTCAGGGAGCAGAGAGCGCATATGATGGAGCTATTCCATTGCTTGTCGCAACGACAAACGAAACAACCTTTAATGATTTTATGAAAGATGGTCGTGGCGGCCTTGGCATTTATAATGACATCATTACAACGAGACAAAATTTCGGTATTATAGGAGAATACTACGTAACCGCACTCGGAGACGGCAAGGAATCCAATTTTAGTAATGGAGTGGCTACGGCTCCACTGGCATCGCAGTTACCCTCATCTTTAAAAGAAGAACTCTATCGAGACAAGTTAAAAAATGTTAGCGAGCTGCCTCAGAAAATTACGGTGGAATACAATGACGGCTCACTAGCCCGTGAGACAATTGTCTATGATACGGCTAATGTGAAGATTTCAGAGTTCCTTGAAACGGAAATTCCTTTCCACGTCAAAGGAACAGCACTTAAAAGTTACGTCCGTGTAGAGAATGTGACCCAGGAGGATCTGGATCACCTTGCACAGCAGCGTGTGGCAGATTCCAGCAACGGATTCGTTGAACCCAAAAACGACACACCTTATGTGCCTGCACCAGATGTACCAACGATTATCAATAATGACACACCACCAGCAGTAGAAGAAAATACCGACACGTCATCGAATGCCGCAACAGAGGCTACAGACGGTACCAGCGAAGAAGCAACGACTAGCGATTCTACAAATGCTCCTTCGGATGAAACAGCTGCCCCAGAGCCAGCTGCCGATGAGAACCTAATCGATGAGCAAAAGTCTAATACCGAGCAGCAGGTGGAGCAGGGAAATCAGGAGACTGTGCCTGAACCAGCTACAGGGGATGCGTTCATAAACGCAGATTCAGCTCTGGAAGAAGTTTTAGCTAAAAATATGATTGCCGCTCAGGACAGCATCTCGCTGAAAGCTTTTCCTGAAGCACAGAATTTCACCACACTCTCGGACGTTGTCTTGAAGGTGATGTACCAGAATCCCCTCATTCTCGGCGTAGAAGGATTCGAATACAACTATGGCACACTCACCCTGTCGATCCATTACAAAGAATCGGCTGCCGATATTCAGCGTAAACAGAATGAGATTATTGCCAAAGGCAAAGACGTTGTCGCTTCAATCATCAAACAAGGCATGAGCGATGATGAGAAACGCAAAGCTATCTACGATTATTTGAACGACAATGCAAAATACGATGACGCTGCCCTGGAAAACGCCGAGCAAAATAACTTTAAAAACGTGGATGCACAGTTCAACGATTCCTTCACAACATACGGCATTCTAGTTAAGGGTGTAGGTGTATGTGCGAGTTATGCTTCGGTATACAAGCTGCTCTCGGACCTGTCCGGACTGGAAAGCATCGTCGTTACGGGAACCTCCAGCGGTGTACCGCATGCATGGAACAAGGTTAAAATCGGAAACGAGTGGTTACATGTGGATGCAACCAATAACCTGACGAACTCCGGCATTCCTTATTTCCTGTACAACGCCAATGATGAGACAGCTGTAAGCCAGAAAACGGTAGCGGACAAGGACTACTGGCTCGATTCCGAGCTGGATCAGTTCAAGGGCGATAGTGATGCCAACGATTATTATGTACAGAACGACCTTGAAGTCGATTCCATTAGCGAGTACAAGAGCAAAGCCGAGACACATCTGAAAAAAGGCGAGACATCTGTCATTCTTCGTTTTGCCTCACCGGTTGACTCCGATGAACTGATGACCGCAGCGGGTGAAGCATTGACTGCTGTGAATGAAGCCCTGCTGGATAACGCGCAGCTTGCCACCTTGGGCAGCTATGTATTATTGGAAACGAAGTCAGAGCAGAAATAAAGAACACACTCAATCTTCATAAATATCGTAATGTCTAGAGCATACCTCGGACATACAAAAGGGACAAAGCAGCGCAACAACTGCTTTGTCCCTTTTTCTTAACAAAAACAAATGAATCCTTATGGACTAACCGTGCCTCCATTGGCATTCAGGGTCTCCCCGCTCACATAGCTGGATTCCTGACTTGCCAGAAATACATACGCCGGAGCCATCTCCGCAGGCTGTCCTGCCCGGCCCAGCGGAGTATTGCTGCCGAAATCAGCCAGCTTCTCCACAGGCTGTCCACCTACAATCTGCAAAGGGGTCCAGACGGGTCCCGGCGCAACAACATTCACCCGAATGCCTTTGCTGCCAACCTGTTGTGCGAGCGCCTTGCTGAACGTATTGATTGAAGCCTTGGTCGTGGCATAATCCAGCAAAATCGGGGAGGGCTTGTAGGCCTGAATGGACGATGTATTAATAATCGAACCGCCTGCCTTCATATGTTTCACCGCTGCCTTGCATAGCCAGAACATGGAATACACATTGGTTTTAAACGTGGCATCAAATTGCTCTGTGGTCAGGTCTTCGATCTGCTCCACAAACTGCTGCTTGCCTGCAACGTTAGCAAGAATGTCGATGCCGCCCAGCTCTTTTACCGCAGTTTCAATCAGCTGTCCACAGTATTTCTCGTCCTTCAGATCACCCGGAACAGCAACCGCTTTGCGGCCAGCTTCCTCGATCAGCTGTACAACCTCTTTCGCATCTGCTTCCTCTTCCGGCAGGTAGGAGAGCACCACATCGGCCCCTTCACGTGCATAGGCAATAGCCGCCGCCCGGCCGATGCCGCTATCTGCCCCGGTCACTACGGCTTTACGGCCCGTTAGTCGGCCGCTGCCCTGATAACTTTTTTCACCGCAATCGGGTACTGGTGTCATCTTACGCTGCAATCCTGGCTCCTCCTGCTGCTGTTTCCATGCTGAAGTGGCCTTCGGATATTGTGTCGTTGGATCTTGAATGGTGTGCTGGTCCTGTTTTGTCATATTCTATTCCTCCTCGGTTCCTGGTTATGTGTTATGCGTTTCATCTGTTCATCTGTGTAAAGGTTCTCTCTTTCCTTTGTAACCGAGATGCCCGTGATTTAAACTGCACAAAAAAACACTCCAGGAACGCATTGGACTTTGGACAGGTCCTTCAATACGATTCCAGGAGTGTATCTTGACCGCTTTACAGGCGGCTTTTATTATATTCGCAAACGGTGCTTGTTAAAGTGTTACCTTCTCATGTTGTGACTTGGCCCAACCTTATTAGTTTCTATCATTCCCCTTCGATTGCCGGCTTCCGATGCCAAATACGTAATAACCAATAACTACAAGAGCCATGAACGATGCACCGACAATCAGCGGCAGGCGTGTGTCCGGGTTAAAGGCCATACCGAAAATAACCAGAACCAGGTACACAATAATAATATAGTTGCTGATCGGGAACCATTTGGATCTGAAATTGTGATCCGCCAGCTCCTTTCCCCAGCGCTTTCTGAATTTGAACTGACTGAACGCCAGTGCAAACCAAGGCACCATACCCGGCAGCACACTTGCGCTGTAAATATACAGGAACAGCTTCGAATCCGGCATCAGATAGTTAAGAACGACCCCGATCAGAAGCAGCGAGATGGTCACTACGATACTGTTGCGGGGAACCCCGCCTTTGGACAGCTTTTTGAAAAAGGCAGGTGCTTGTCCGTTCTCTGCCAGTGTGTATAACATCCGTCCTGCGCTGTAGATTCCGCTGTTGCATCCCGACATCGCTGCTGTCAGTACCACGAAGTTAATAATGCCCGCGGCAGCTACAATCCCCACTTTGGCAAAGGTAAGCACGAATGGACTTCCAGTCTCACCAACCTCGTTCCATGGATACAGCGTAACGATGACAAATATCGCGCCAACGTAGAAAATGAGAATACGCCATACGATGTTTTTGATCGCTTTGCGCAGTGTGTATTTCGGATTTTCGGCTTCACCAGCTGTAATGCCTACCATCTCAACCCCTTGATAAGCTGCGGTCACAATACATAATGCAAACAGGAAACCTTTAATTCCTCCCGGGAAAAAGCCCCCGTGATTTACAAGATTGGACAAGCCGATCGGCTGTCCTCCGTTGCCCCATCCGAAGAAGATCAGACCCGTGCCGATCACAATCATCACCACAATGGCCGTTACCTTAATCAAGGCAAACCAGAACTCGAATTCCCCGTAAAACTTTACCGCTGCCAGATTCGCGGCTGCAATGATCAGTACCCCCGCAAGCGCCGGTAGCCACTGGGGAATATCCGGGAACCAGTACCCGACGTAAATCCCGATTGCCGTGACTTCGGCCATGCCCACCGTAACCCACAGAAACCAGTAACTCCAGGCCGTGAGGAACCCGGCAAGCGGGCTGATATATTTGTGGGCAAATGTCGCAAATGAACCCGTCACCGGCTCCTGAATCAACATTTCTCCCATAATACGCATAATAAAAAAGATAATGATACCGGCCATTAAATAGGCCAGCAATACGGATGGACCTGCCCATTTGATCGTGCTTGCCGATCCCATGAACAACCCGACACCGATCGTACCGCCGAGTGCAATCAGCTCAACGTGACGAGGTTTTAACCCGCGTGATAATTCTTTCGATTCCAAGTGATTCTCCCCTTTTCTGAAATACAGCTTACTGTCTCCAACCCGTTTCAATTTCATTCACATTAACGCAATGCAGAATTGCTTCACCAAATTGTACGAGATGTGCGCCGGAAATACAATATGGAATGTGAGGAAGAGAAATTCGGTCACCTTACTGGAAACTTTCCAACTGGAGTGACGTATTGATATTTAATGCCCTTAGAGATCGATTATCAAAAATAAAAAAGGAGAATATTTGTGCCAAGTTGGTTGTTGATCTTATTTCTGTTTAACCTGTCTCTGTTTCTGCTGCATGAAATGGATGCCATCCGGCGGTCTGAATGGAAGTTGTTTATCGTGTTAAAAGATATGAAGCAGGAACAGGCCTATACCTGTTTCACCTGGATTCATCTTCCGCTGTATACGATCATTCTCTCACTACTGTTCAGCTCCTATCAGACCATAACATTCTGGGTACTGGATATATTTTTCATCATACATACCGTGCTGCATTTCTTTTTCGAAAAGCATCCTCAGAACGAATTCAAAAACAGGTTCTCCCGTTCCTTAATCTATCCGATGGGGTTGATTGCCCTGATTCACCTCGTATGCCTCATGCTGACGTAAATACATTCATTATTGGGAGGTTTGCCTTATGCACATCGAACAAGTTGAATTATTCGTTTCCAACACTGAGACGATCAAGAAAGCCTTCAAATGGCAGCATACTGCGATGCATCGCATGGCTGCTCTTCTCTACGCTGCGGAGAATAGAACCGCAGATGTGGAAGCGATTCGCCAAAGCAATGAGTTGATCAAACAGGAAACCAAACGATTCTCCGCATTTCGAGGTCACTCTGCCTTTGTCATCGCGGCCATGCTTTCTCTGACTAGCGATGGACCTGCCAGGCTGCAGGATACTTTTCATGTTTATGATCTCATGAAAGAAATGAAGTTTCGCACTTCTGAATATTTAGTGATAGCCGCATATCAGATTGCTACTCAGGCTGAACCAGGGCAATTCCAGCCTGTGGTGGAGCGGGCCAAGTCATTCTACGACCGGATGAAAGCGGAGCATCCCTTCCTGACGGGACGCGATGATTACATTTTCACAGCCATGTTAGCCTTATCCGGTCTGGAGCTGGATTCTACGGTGACACGTATGAAGCTGCTGTACCAGGACTTAAAGCCATACTTCTCCGCCGGAAACGGGCTGCAATCCTTAACACAGATCCTGGTTATGGGAGAGGATCACCCTGAGGTCAGTGCGCGTGTATTGGCCTTGAGTGATGCCTTCCGGGCAAGAAAGCTTCGGATGGATAAACTGTACACCTTGCCTTCTCTCGGACTTTTGTCGCTATTATCTGCCGATCCAGAAGCGCTGGCAGATGATGTAGTGAACACGTATCAATGGTTGCGAGAGCAGAAGGGGTTCGGGGCGTGGTCTATCACCAAACAGGAGCTGCTACTCTTCTCGTCTGCTCTGACTATGCTTGAACATGTGGAGCATCTGCGCAAGGATGTGCTTACAACATCGATGTCAACAACGATTACACATATGATCATTGCTCAGCAAGCCGCCATGACCGCGGCCATTGCAGCCTCAGCAGCTTCCACGGCTTCCCAGTCATCCAACTGACTGACTGCGATAATAACCGAAGCGTGGCTGTAATTCTGTTAAATACCAAAACGAGTACGCAGGCATAAGATCCGCGTACTCGTTTTTTATAATTTTTAAACTCGTTATTTCACAATCCTCGTCTCCCGAAACTCCTCGACGAAGTCATTCAGCCAATCGCTACCATAATCCAGTGCTCCCATATCACTCTCGATAAAGGCGACATCCAGCCCCATAACCCAGAAGCGGCGAGCGATGATAAACAGATCAACCGCCTGCTCATCTGCGTCTGTGAAGCTCCGAACGGAGCGATATCCTTTCATGAGCGCCTCCCACAGCTGCTGTTTTTGTTCTGGATTACCGGATTGACGCTTGCGAATTTTCACCTGGGCCAGATCATATGCGCGCCAGCCCGGTGCTGCCCACTCGAAGTCATAATGGATGAACCGCTCCTGTTGTTGAAACACATTGTTATTACCGTGCATATCGCCATGGCATAAACCGTAGTCCAATCCACTGCCCGAGACGGTCTGAATTTGGTCTTTTAACGTACTGGCAAATGCTCGTAAAAAAGCTGCTTCTTCATGGCTTTCTCCGATGTAGCGAATAATCCGTTCCAAAGGCTCATCGATGAGGAACTTCGTATCCAGTTCAAATCGGGAATGATCCCGCCCGGAACCAAGCTTGATCTGGTCCATCGCCCGGTGTAATTCAGCAGCAGATTGACCAAAGGCATAACAGGAAGCCTCGTCCTCCAGATTATTTTCCACACCCTCAATATAATGGAACATAACTGCCGCGCGTTTGCCTTCAGCCGCGTCAATCATGATGCAGCCACTCTGATCTTTTGTCCGGATATAATCACCGATTCCCGTATGAACGCTGGTCTTCAGATGATCCTGCAGCATTGTCAGCATATCCAGCTCATAGTGAACATCCGCTTCCGTCACCTCGGTGCGATAGATACGTAATATAAACGTTCCCTCGCTCGTCCGAACCCGGTACGTGTCATTTAATCCTCTTAGCCAAAATCTACATTCTTCCCATGTTCCAATATCATAGTGTTCCTGTAATGCCCACTTCAGGTAGGCTCGACTCAATACTGAACGCAAAGCAGTCGGTTGATTAAACATCGTTAAGCCCCTTCCTGTCTGATTCATGTGTAATATACTGAATATATACCATACAGGAATATATTGGAACATTAATTATAAGCTTACTTTATCAGCAGCAGCAGTAGCAGGTTTCCACTTCGGCTGCTGATCCGGCTCCGTGCCAGCGCTCGACAAGGCCGCACATTCCCGAAATGCGAAATGCCTGCAGCCCTTGCATTTCTCTTGATTCAGATGCTGTAACGCATAATGGATTGCTTCCCCGGTATGCTCGAATCGATGAGCTGGATTAATCCGCTCCAGCAAACCTGTGCGTTTGAGCATTTCAAGCGGCTGCTCTTGAATGCCTGACAGCAGTACAATACCGCCTGATCGTTCAAAATGCTTGATCAAACTCGCCAGATTCGCCTCGCCTGTCGTATCCATAAACGGAACCTTTCCCATACGCAGCAGCAGCATGCCCGGGCGCTCCGAGAGTGAATCCATCACCGATTTTTCAAACATATCCGCCGCGCCAAAAAATAACGGGCCTTCAATAGTGTACAGGCTGATCTGCGGACAATCATGTCCTTCCCGTACCATGTGAGCCATAACCTTCTCATGTTTGTGATCGGGATCAGGCAGCACCTTGGCCACCTTAAGCATCTCGCTCATTCGTTTGACAAACAGAATGACGGCCATAATCAAACCAATCTCAACCGCTGTCGTCAGGCTTGTGAATACAGTAAGCAGGAAGGTCAGAAGCAGCACGAGTGAATCGCCTGTTCTGGTTCGCAGTACATGGGCAAAAGATTTCCGTTCACTCATATTCCATGCCACCAGCATAAGTACAGGTGCCATACTCGCTAACGGAATGTGGGAAGCATACGGGGCGAACAGAATCAGGACAAGCAGCACAACCAGCCCGTGAATCACACCCGATAATGGAGATACCGCGCCGGATTTAATATTTGTTGCAGTACGTGCAATAGCTCCCGTGGCGGGAATACCACCGAACAGCGGAGTAACAAGGTTGGCTACCCCCTGACCAATTAACTCCCGGTTGCTGTTATGACGGCTGCCTGTCATACCATCAGCAACCACTGCGGATAACAGGGATTCAATTCCGCCAAGCATCGCAATGACAAAAGCAGGCTGCAACAGATTGATAATTCGCTCCCATGTGATCTCTGGCAGGTGGAACCCAGGCAATGTACCGGGAATCATACCAAAGGATGAACCAATCGTAGCGACCTGACCTTTAAAGAAGATGGCCGCGACGACTGTAGACAAAATCAGGCCAAGCAGCGAAGCAGGCACTTTGGGCGCAAATTTCGGCACAAGCAGAAGAACAGCCAGGCACACCCCCGCTGTCAGCAAACTATATATATTCATTGTACCGATGTGAATCCCGATCTCTTTCATATTGGAGTAAAAGTCCTCATGTTTCGTAACCCCGGTAAGCCCAAGCACGTTAACAATCTGACCGCTAAAGATCAGAACAGCGATGCCCGCTGTAAATCCAATGGTCACGGGTCTCGGAATGAATTTGATCAGGGCTCCCAGCCGAAACATACCCATAACAATAAGCATCAGCCCGGCCATCATACCGGCAATAAGCAAATTCTCATAACCATACTGCATCACGATGGCAAAAAGGATGGGAATAAATGCCCCTGTCGGACCGCCAATCTGAAATTTGGAACCGCCCAGCAGTGAAATTAAAATACCTGCAATAATGGTGGTATACAATCCATATTCCGGCTTCACTCCCGAGGCAATAGCAAAAGCCATGCCAAGCGGAATCGCTATAATCCCTACAATCAGCCCCGATATTAGATCCTTGCGAAGATCGGCTATTCGATAACCCGCATATCTTCCGATGCCTTTCATGTTCCATAACCTTCTTTTCTTCATATATTTGAATATTTGAATATATATTGAACACTACTCCCTGATATATGCTCTGTCAACCGGAAATATCACGTATTTCACATCATACGGCTTTCCTTTAATCAAACAAAAAAAACAAGAGACTCCGGTCCAGGCCAGCAGTTGCTCTTGTTTTATGTGTCAGCTGTCTTTGCGCATATCCTCCAGCATCGATATGGCATCGACCAGATGATTGTCAAAAATTTGTTTGGCAACCACCAGCAGGTCTTTAATCAGCGGATCACGCAAGGAGTAAGTGACCGTTGTGCCCTCCTTCGTGCCTTGAACCACATTTTTACTGCGCAGCACTGCCAGCTGCTGAGAGACAGCCGAACCTTCCGATCCGAGAATGCTCTGCAGCTCATTAACGTTTTTATCCCCTTCACTCAGCAGCTCCAGAATGCGGATACGCATCGGATGTGCCAGCGCCTTGAAAAAATCAGCTTTGAACTGCTGTACGCTCTGATTCATACCCTTTGCTCCTTCAATCGCTCTATCACGCTGTCCATATCATAACATATCCCGTGCACCAGCTTCACTCCAGACTGAACAAGAACTCTGTTCCATTCAACAGGATAGTCATCACAAACAGGATTGACCTTGAAGTGTACTTCAAGCTTTATACTTTATTTAATCCCCTCCATCTCATATATTCTAATTTCATCAGGAAGGAACGTGAACCAGACATGAGCCTTTATATTCATAACAAAAAACGCTCTGTTACGAGCTACATATTTGAGAAATATATCGCAACGTTAGATAGCAAAAAAAATTTATCAACTCGGGAACTTACCCGCAAACATCTGGAGCATATGGGCAAGGAAAATATTAAACCTTATCAGATAGGAAAAGTAAAATTAGCCTCCTCCATAACAGAGCATATCTATGAAGACATTCAAGTATTTACATTAAACGACCAACACTCTCGCGCACAAAAGGTCATTCTCTATATCCATGGCGGAGCCCATACACATCAGCCATTATCCCTACACTGGAAGTTCATGGATCGTATGGCCCAAGCGCTGCATGCCAAAGTTATTGCTCCAATCTATCCGAAAGTGCCACATTATAATTACCAGCATACGTATCCCAAACTGCTTCAAATATATCGCGACATTCTGGGTTCCGTAGACCATCCGGCACAGATAACCGTTATGGGTGATTCCGCTGGCGGCAACATCTCTCTTGGCTTGGCCCATTATGTAAACATGCATAATCTGCCTCAACCTAAAGATATCATTCTGTTATCGCCTTGTGTAGATATGGTGTTGGACAACCCGGTGATCTTTGATTACGAAACTCGAGACCCGATGCTGGCCGTGGAAGGTTACGATGTCATTCGCCGAATCTGGGCAGCCGATAAACCGCTGCATGATCCATTAATCAGCCCCATCTATGGAAATTTTAATGGTTTGGGCAAGATCAGTATCTTTATTGGCACGCATGAAGGTTTGTTTCCTGACAATATGAGACTGGACAAGCTGCTTACAGATCAAAGGATTGAGCATCATACGTATGTTTATCCCAAAATGAACCATGTATTTGTTTTATATCCTATTCCTGAGGCACGAGATGCCCAGCGCAAAATCATTAACATTATTAATACTACAGCACCTGAATACGAAAAATACTCGAATCAGTCGTAATCAGCAACCTAAACGGAAGACTGACCGTTGCTGCTGCTGAACATGCCCTACAGCATCCGACCAAAGAATCCCGCTGCTTCTGTGCCCGATATGATATGATGAAAAGGCCAATATACCATTTTGTGTAAGGGAGAGGTAAGCATGTGCAATTCATCAGAGTTTTCGCCCGCTGGCGTTCCTATTCTTCGTCACAAGCAGCATGAACGTGAGTGGCAATCTACTTCTTACGTCGAAGAGAGCTGGCTGAAACGGATTGAACAACACGCTGACAAATATCTCGGTGAAGCCGAATCCGTATTCCATGAGCTGGTGTCAGACCAGGTGCACATCGATGTTCATATCGTTCGCCCAACGCCGGAACGCAATTATTATACGTTGTATACAACCGGGATGAGTGCTTTGCCGATGAACACACCTGAAGATGCACAGGAATACGAGTATGCAGAGCTGATGATCTGTTTGCCGCCAGATTGGCCGCTATTACAGGAGGAACTGGAGAACTCGGAAAACTACTGGCCAATACGCTGGTTGAAAACGATGGCTCGTCTGCCGCATGACTACGATACCTGGCTGAGCTGGGGGCATACTGTACCGAATGGTGATCCCGCGCTACCACTCTCCGGCAACACGGACATGTGTGCCTTTATCGTCCTGCCTCCGCTTGAGGTGCATGAAGATTTTCTGACGCTGGATATGGAGGAGGGACAAACCGTACACTTTTATGCGATCCTCCCCATCTATCTGGAAGAGCTTGAGCATAAGCTCAAGTACGGTTTGGACGCTCTGCTTGACCAATTTGAAGAACATCATGTGAATGAAATTTTGGATATAAACAGGATCAATACCTGTGAGGATGTTTAACCTATAAAACTTGAATATTCTTCGCAGGAGAATTCCTCGTCCCAAGCATTCAGGTGGACAACCTCTCGCTGAAACCTTGAACGTTTACAGACTGACACATAATGAAACGGCCTTTCTCCATTAATTCAGGAGCAAGGCCGCTTCATTTCTTCATCGATGATATTTAATTATGACTGTATATATTTGTCCAGCTTAACTTAAATACTGTACTTGCCAAAAACTGCTTCCAATTTATTTACAGTAGAATAACAAAGTTTAGGCTAATCGTAGTTGCTGCTGGACCCATTCAAAAGAAG